>JBGQGT010000032.1:0-11161 GCA_041497595.1 Gammaproteobacteria bacterium | reverse complement strand
TTCCACAATGACAGGAGATTGACGTCATGCTTAAGACTCACCGATTCACTCTGGTGGCAGTTGCTGCCTTGTTCGCGGGTGCGCTCGGCGCGAACGCCGTTCCGGCGCATGCCCAAACGGTAAAAATCGATGGTTCCTCGACCGTATTCCCGATCACCGAAGCCATGGCCGAGGACTTCCAGAAGGCCAAGAAAGGCAAGATCAGGGTGACGGTCGGCATTTCCGGCACCGGCGGCGGCTTCAAGAAATTCTGCCGCGGCGAGACCGATATTTCCGATGCTTCCCGACCGATTCTCAAGAAGGAAATGGATGATTGCAAGGCGGCGGGTATCAAGTACATCGAGTTGCCGGTCGCCTATGACGCGCTCACGGTTGTGATCCACCCCGGGAACAAGTGGGCGCAGACCCTGACCGTGGCCGACCTGAAGAAAATGTGGGAGCCGGCCGCCCAGGGCAAGGTCACCAGCTGGAAGCAGGTCAACCCGGGCTTCCCGGACGCGCCGTTGAAGCTGTTCGGCGCCGGCGCCGATTCCGGAACCTTCGACTACTTTACCGAGGCGATCAACGGCAAGGCCAAGTCCAGCCGCGGCGACTTCACCGCGTCCGAAGACGACAACGTACTCGTGCAAGGCGTATCGCGCGACGTGAACGCGCTCGGCTTCTTTGGCTTCGCGTACTACGTCGAGAACAAGGACAAGCTCAAGGCAGTGTCGATCGTCGCGAAGGATGGCGCCAAGCCGGTTGCGCCTTCGTTCGAATCGGTGATCGACGGCACCTACCAGCCGCTCGCCCGGCCGATCTTCATTTACATCAACGCCAAATCATTGGAGCGTCCGGAGATCAAGGAATTTGTCGAGTTCTACATGAACAACGCCGACAAGCTGGTGCGCGAGGTCAAGTACGTTCCGCTTCCCGCGGATGCCTACGCCTACAACAACGATCACATCCAGAAGAAGGTCCTGGGCACCAAGTTCGGCGGCGAGAACAAGGTCGGGCTGACCATCCAGCAACTGATGAAGATGGAAGCGAAGCTGTAATCGAGAGCGATTCCGCCACACAGGAGGGGCGCTGCCCCTCCTGTTTTTTGCCCCGGGTTCCGGGTGATCCAAGAATTCTGCAATAATAGCCCCGGCTCCGAACCGATGAGTTCCGTCGCCCCCACCCACAGCCTGAATATCTTGGCGGATAACACAGTCAGCGCGCGGCTCGCGAAGAGGAAATCCCGCCATATTCGCGAGCGCTTCATCGAGGTCCTTCTTTTCCTCGCGGCATCGGTGTCGGTTGCGGTAACGGTCGGTATCGTCGTCATCCTGGTTACCGAGTCATACCAGTTTTTCCAGCAAGTCTCAGTCTGGGATTTCCTCACCGATACCCAATGGACGCCGCTGTTCGACGATGCTCACTACGGCATCATGGTGCTGCTTTCTGGCACGCTGGTCAGCTCCTTTGTCGCGCTCTCGGTGGCAATCCCGCTGGGCACCATCATCGCGATCTACCTGTCGGAGTTCGCGCCGTTCTCGATACGGGAGGTGGCGAAGCCTTTCCTCGAACTGCTGGGCGGCGTGCCGACCATCGTCTACGGTTATTTCGCGCTGCTGTACGTAACCCCGGCGCTGCAGTATTTCTTCCCCGGCCTGCCGGGCTTCAATCTGCTGTCGGCCGGCCTGGTGATGGGCATCATGATCATTCCCTACGTGAGCTCGGTGTCCGAAGACGCGATGCGCGCGGTGCCGATGTCGATGCGCGAGGGTTCGTACGCGATGGGTGCAACGCGGTTTCAGACCGCGATCCGGGTGGTGACGCCGGCGGCATTTTCGGGAATTTCCGCCGCTTACATTCTGGGCATTTCCCGCGCCGTGGGAGAAACCATGATCCTCGCGGTCGCTGCCGGCATGCAGCCGAATCTGACCTGGGACCCGACGGAACCGGCGGCCACCATCACCGCGTATATCGTACAGGTGGCGCTCGGCGACTTGCCGCACGGCAGTATCGGCTATCAGACCATTTTTGCCGCGGGCCTTACCCTGATGTTATTGACGCTGTTCTTCAACATCCTCGGGCATATGCTGAAGCGCAGATTCCGGCAGGCCTATTGATATGGCCGACATGACGGTAGCCGAGATCCGGGCGCTGATCGTCAAGCACAAGCGCTGGGACCTCATCTTTGCGACCATCGGCATCCTGGCGCTGATGGTGGGCGTGCTCACCTTTGCCGCCCTGTTCGCCGGCATGGCAATCGACGGTGCGCACCGCCTGTCGCTGGAATTCTTCACCAATTTCCCGTCGCGGCGGCCCGAGCAGGCGGGCATCCTTTCGGCCTGGGTCGGTACCACGCTGGTAATGATCGTCACGGCGGTCACCGCGGTGCCGCTCGGCGTGGCGGGCGCGGTTTATCTCGAGGAGTACGCGCCCAAGAACTGGGTCACCGATATCATCGAGATCAACGTAACCAACCTGGCGGGCGTGCCCTCGATCGTCTACGGCCTGCTCGCATTGGGGCTGTTCGTGTACCAGTTCGGCTTGGGACAGAGCATTCTTTCCGCCGGCCTGACCCTGGCGCTGTTGATCCTGCCGGTGGTGATCGTCGCCACGCGCGAAGCGATACGCTCGATACCGGCAGTCATACGCGAGGGGGCTTACGCGTTGGGCGCCACCAAGTGGCAGACCACTGCGGACCACATCCTTCCGTATTCGATTCCGGGAATTCTCACCGGAGTGATCATCGGCATGGCGCGTGCCATTGGCGAGACGGCGCCGATCATTACCATCGGCGCGCTGACATTCATCGCCTTCCTGCCGCCGGCGCCTTTCAGCGGCGATCCGCCGGCGGGCCTGTTCGACTGGCTGTTCGCGCCGTTTACGGTGATGCCGATACAAATGTTCAACTGGACTTCGCGTCCGGAGGCGGCGTTCCACCAGAACGCCGCCGCCGCCGGCCTGGTGCTGGTGGTGATGACGCTGTCCATGAATGCCCTGGCGATTTACATTCGCTACCGGCTCAGAAAGAAAATCAAGTGGTAAGGACTAGTGTTCTGTCCCGCTGATTCGTGGGATAACTCTCGAACCTTGAAGGCCAATTTTATGATGAATTTGACAGCAATCCATCTTCGGTCGGAAAACCTGCGAAATCGGCGTCAGGCAAGGCGCGAGTCCTTGACAGTGGCGGGGGCCGGTGGAACGTTGAGCAGGGATCGCCGCAGAGCGGAAGAGAGGCCCCGAACGTTTTCTGTTCGGGGATCTGACCTCGGAGGCGATCGAGGGCGGCGGGCGATCCCTTTCGCGTCTGATCTCAGGTCGCATCCCCAACTGAAGTTGGGGCCCCTGCTCCGCCTCGACAGCCGCCCCGCTTGCGGGGATGCGACCGTGCAACCGGCCGATAGCGTGTCGACCACCGGCCTTACGCGTGTCTCCGCGGTCAGATCCCCAGAGGGGCCCCTCTTCCGCGCTCCGACACGCACGGCGAGGACTCGTAACACAGCATGGCGCCGATTCTCGTCGGGTTTTCAGCCGGGAATCAGCGGGACAGGACACTAGGAATGTCGAAAATCACTGAAGGAACCGCCGCGAAAGCGAACCTCGTCGTCAAGGCCGAGGCGCTGAACCTGAGTTTCTACTACGGCGCGTTCAACGCGTTGAAGCGAATCAACATGCCGATCTACGAGAAGAGGGTCACCGCACTGATCGGACCCTCCGGGTGCGGCAAGTCAACGTACCTGCGCTGTTTCAACCGCATGCACGATCTCTATCCGGGGAACCGCTACGAAGGCGAGATCCGGCTGCAACCCGACAATACCAACCTGCTCAACCAGCAGGTGGACCCCATTGAAGTGCGCATGCGCATCAGCATGGTATTTCAGAAGCCCAATCCCTTCCCGAAATCGATCTACGAGAACGTGGCCTACGGTCTGCGAGTGCGCGGCGTGAGGAGCGTGGCGACACTCGACGAGAAGGTGGAGCAGGCGCTGCGCGGCGCCGCCCTGTGGGACGAAGTCAAGGACCGGCTCAATGATCTGGCGTTCAACCTCTCCGGGGGGCAGCAGCAGCGCGTTTGCATCGCACGGGCGCTCGCCACCGAGCCGGAGATTCTGCTGTTCGACGAACCCACCTCGGCGCTCGACCCGATCGCGACAGCGAGCATCGAGGAGCTGATCGCCGACCTCAAGCACAAGGTGACGATCCTGATTGTCACCCACAACATGCAGCAGGCGGCGCGCGTGTCGGACTTTACCGCTTACATGTATCTGGGCGAGATGATCGAGTTCGACGCCACCGACACCATCTTCATAAAACCCAAGAACAAGGCCACTGAAGACTACATAACTGGACGCTTCGGGTAAGCGAAGCGGACAGTTCTGTAGCGGCGTAGGCTAACCTGACCGCACAATGCGGGCAGGTTAAGTCGCTCGCGCTTATCTTGAGCGACGGCCGGAACCACTACATAACCGGGCGATTCGGCTGATCCTCGATTGAATTGGCCGGGCGGGAATGTTCCTGTCGCCTGCGCCCCGATTGCCCGAATCCGCTGCGGGCATCCTTCAGGCCGGTCCTCGGCCTGCGATCTTGCAATGCACAACATTGACCCCCCCTCTTCAAGGCGGGTAAAATCCGCCAGTTTATTCGGCGGGATGGTGCATGCGGCAGCGGCTGGCGGTGGGCAACTGGAAGATGCACGGCAGCCTTCCAGAAAACCAGGCCCTCCTCGACACGGTCGCGGCGGCCGTGGCTGGGCTGCATAAGGCGATCTGCGCGGTCTGCGTCCCTTTCCCCTACCTCGCCCAGACTCAGGCAGCGTTGGCCGGATCGAAAGTGGCATGGGGCGCCCAGAATGTCAGCCAGCATCCCAAAGGAGCGTTTACCGGCGAAGTCGCCGCCGGGATGCTGCGCGAGTTTGGCTGCCGATACGTGATCGTCGGACATTCCGAGCGCAGGCAATGGTTCGGTGAGGACGACCGCACGGTGGCGCTCAAGGCGAAAGCGGTGCTGGCGGCAGGAATGGTACCGATCATCTGCGTTGGCGAAACGCTCGCTGAACGCGAGAGTGGCGTAACCGAAGACGTGGTGGGACGGCAGATTGCCGCGCTTCTGGACGAATTGGGTGGCGTGGGACTGAAAGGCGCGGTCCTGGCGTACGAGCCGGTCTGGGCGATCGGCACCGGCAGGACTGCAACCCCGGAACAGGCGCAGGCGGTACACGCCTACATTCGGGGCTTGCTGGCCAAACGGGACGGCAGCCTTGGCGATGCGGCTCCGATACTTTACGGCGGCAGCGTCAAGGCCGCGAACGCCGCGGAATTGTTTGCGATGCCGGACTTGGATGGCGGATTGATTGGCGGCGCTTCGCTGGTGGCCCAGGAATTCATTGCGGTCTGCAAGGCGGCGGATTCGCCGACCGGGCGGCACCGCTGAAAAAGCTGGTCGCTGAAACGACAGGATACTTATGGAAACCTTGATTCTTGTTCTTCACGTGGCTGCGGCCTTGTGCGTAATCGGGCTGGTGCTGCTCCAGCACGGAAAGGGCGCGGATATGGGAGCGGCATTCGGCAGCGGCTCGGCCGGCAGCCTGTTCGGTTCCAGCGGCTCGGCCAATTTTCTGAGCCGCACAACCGCAGTCCTGGCAGCGGTGTTCTTCGTTACCAGCCTCGGTCTGACCTACGTGGCCAGCCACAAGGGCCGGCCCGAGGGGGTGATGTCCACGCACCAGGAGGCACCGGTGGAACCGGCGAAAGTCATTCCGGCGCCGTCGGGCACGGCGCCGGCGCCTGACGGCGAGTCCAAGGCGAACGAAGTACCGAAGTAAAGGCGAGGCGGGAGGCGAGAGGGGTGAGGCGCAGGATTCTCAAGCTTTCACGATCCGCCTCACGCCTGATACCTCACGTCTCAACGATTGCCGACGTGGTGAAATTGGTAGACACGCCATCTTGAGGGGGTGGTGGGGTAACCCGTGGGAGTTCGAGTCTCCCCGTCGGCACCAGGGCGGTCTGGAGCGCGGCATGTGGAAATTCGCGTGCAGCCTGAGTCGGCAGGGCGCGGATGGTCCGCGCGACATGGCGTGCATGTAACCATTTGATCCCGTCTTTTGGCGGGTCGAGAGCGGTCAATGCTTGAGCTGTACTTTCCGATCCTGCTGTTCATCTTCGTCGGCCTGGCCGTCGGAGTGGCGCTTCCCCTGTTGGGTGGTGGTCTGAGCAGATTGCTCGGCGTTCACCGTCCCGATCCGGAAAAACTTTCCCCCTATGAGTGCGGCTTCGAGGCCTTTGAAGACGCCCGGATGAAGTTCGACGTCCGCTATTACCTGGTCGCCATCCTGTTCATCATCTTCGACCTGGAAATTGCCTTTCTCTTCCCCTGGGCGGTCGTGCTCGAGGAAATCGGGACCTTCGGTTTCCTTTCGATGGTCCTGTTTCTTGCCATTCTGGTCGTCGGTTTCATCTACGAGTGGAAGAAGGGTGCGCTGGAATGGGACTAGCAGGAAAGCCGGGAGGCGACATCGCCGACGCTTGCCCGGACGAGTCCGGGCGAGCGCCGCGCCGGCGGGCGTGCCTTCCCGCGGCGCTGGCCGGCGGCCGGGTCGCGCGCAGGGCGTGGTGGTGTGGCGCAGGCTGATCGGAACCGATGGAAGCGCTCCAGACAGACGTTGCGATTGTTGGGGCCGGCGGCGCGGGATTGCGCGCCGCCATCGCGCTCGTGGAGGCCGATCCGAAGCTTCGCATCGCGCTGATATCCAAGGTCTACCCCATGCGCAGCCACACCTGCGCGGCGGAGGGCGGGGCGGCCGGGGTGATCAAGCCCGACGACAGCCTCGAACATCACTTCAACGATACTGTCAGCGGCGGGGACTGGTTGTGCGACCAGGACGCGGTCGAGTATCTGGTGCAGGAGGCACCCAGGGAACTCATCCAACTCGAGCACTGGGGCTGCCCGTGGAGCCGCGAGCCGGACGGCTCGGTGGCGGTGCGCCCGTTCGGCGGCATGAAGAAACAGCGCACCTGGTTTGCCGCCGACAAGTCCGGCTTCCACATCCTGCACACGCTGTTCCAGACCTCGCTAAAGTTCCCGTCCATCCAGCGCTTCGACGAGTACTACGCGACCGAGCTGCTGGTCGACGACGGGCGCTGCCAGGGCCTGACCGCGATCGAGATGCGCAGCGGCCAGATGCGGCGGTTCCGCGCGCGCGCCGTGATCATCGCTGGAGGCGGGGCGGGCCGCATGTTCCCGTTTACCACCAACGGCGCGATCAAGACCGGCGACGGCATGGCGCTCGCCTACCGCGCGGGCGTGCCGCTCAAGGACATGGAGTTCGTACAGTATCACCCGACCGGTCTGCCCAGCACGGGCACCCTGCTCACCGAGGCCTGCCGCGGCGAAGGTGGCATTCTGGTCAACAAACACGGTCGTCGCTATCTCCAGGATTACGACATGGGACCGGAAACGCCCATCGGCAAACCGGTCTTCAAGACGATGGAGCTCGGCCCGCGCGATCGGCTCAGCCAGGCGTTCTGGCACGAGCAAAAAAAGGGCAACACGGTGTCCACCCAGTGGGGAGACTGCGTGCTGCTCGACATGCGGCACCTGGGCGAGAAGAAGATCAACGAGCGGCTGCCTCTGGTGCGGGACATGTCGATCAGCTACATGGGCGTGGATCCGGTCACCGACCCGGTGCCTGTGCGCCCGGTCGCTCACTACATGATGGGTGGCATCCATACCGATGTCCGCGCCGCGACCACGCTCGCTGGACTGTTCGCGGCGGGCGAGTGCGCCTGCGTCAGCATCAACGGCGCCAACCGGCTCGGCTCGAACTCGCTCACCGAACTGCTGGTGTTCGGGCGGCGCGCGGCGCTGAGTGCCGTGGAGTACCTCCAGGCCGGGCAGCGTTCGGGAAACGATGCCGCGCTCGGCGCGCGTGCAGACGCCGCGCAAGGACGCATCCGGGAGCTGTTCCAGCGCAGCGGCGGCAAGGAATCGATCGCCGGCCTGCGCAAGGAAATGATGGCGACGATGGAGCAGCACGCCGGCATCTATCGCTCCGGCGAAGGTCTTGCGGAGGCTTGCAGCAAGCTCGCCGAACTGCGCCATCGTTATGCGGGGATCGAACTGCACGACAAGACCAATGTCTACAACACCGACCTGCTGCAGGCGCTCGAGCTCGGCTCGATGCTCGATTGCGCCGAAGCGGTCGCAGTGAGCGCGCGGGAACGCAAGGAATCGCGCGGCGCCCACCAGCGGCTCGACTTCGTCGAGCGCGACGACCAGAACTATCTGCGCCATTCGCTCGCCACCTATCACCCGGGCGATGCACCGCGCATCGATTACCGCGACGTGGTGATCACCAGGTCGCAACCCGGCATTCGCGATTACTCGGGAGACCACAAATGAGCGAGCGCGTGGTCGAGCTGGAGGTGCTGCGCTACAACCCGGAGACGGACAGCGAGCCGCGTTTCCAGCGTTACTCGGTCCCGTGCCAGTCGGAGTGGGTGGTGCTCGACGCGCTCAACCACGTCAAGGACAATCTCGACCCCACGCTGAGCTACCGGTGGTCGTGCCATATGGCGGTGTGCGGCAGCTGCGGAATGATGATAAACGGCGAGCCGAAGCTGGCCTGCAAGGCCTTCCTGCGCAACTACGAGGGCGTGATTCGCGTCGAACCGCTCGCCCATTTCCCGATCGAGCGTGACCTGGTGACGGTGATCGACGACTTCGTGACCAAGCTGAAACGGGTGAAACCCTACCTCATCCCCGTGCAGGACAAGCCGCTCAGCGAAGGCGAGTACCGCCAGACCCCGGCCGAGTTGAAGAAGTACAAGCAGTACACGCTGTGCATCAACTGCATGCTGTGCTACGCGGCCTGCCCGGAATACGGCCTGATTCCGAAGTTTATCGGCCCGGCGGCGATTACCCTGGCGCACCGCTACAACCAGGACTCGCGCGACGGCGGCCGCGACCAGCGCCAGAAGGAGATCGCGACCACCGAGGGGGTTTGGGAATGCTCCTTCGTCGGCGCCTGCTCCGAGGTCTGTCCGGAGCACGTCGATCCGGCGAGCGCGCTGCAGCAGGTCAAGATCAAGAGCACGGTGGATTGGTACAAGGAACACTTGATGCCATGGCTGAACAAGTAACCCGCAAACCATACGTGCGCGAGGTGCCGCGGCTGCGCTGGTTCTTCCGCCATCCGCGCTATCTGCGCTACATGGCGCGCGAGGTGACCTGCATCTTCATCGGCGCCTACACGCTGCTATTGCTGGTTGGGATCAAGCGGCTGACCGAAGGGCAAGTAGCCTACGAGGGATTCCTGCAGGCACTGAAGAGCCCTGCCAGCGTGCTGTTCCATGTCGTCGCGCTCGCCTTTGCGCTGTACCACACGACGACGTGGTTCAACGTCACGCCCAAGGCGCTCCCCGTGCAGATTGGGGAGGAGTTTTTGCCCGGCGGCGTTGTCGCCGGCGCGCACTATGTCGTCTGGGCGCTGCTGTCTCTCGCCATCCTCTTCCTGGCCGGGGTGTTCTAGTCATGGCGAAATCGAACAAGCCGCTCATCTGGGGAACCTTCGCCGCCGGGGGGACGCTGACGGCATTCGTGACCCCGGTGCTGATCGTGCTCACCCTGCTCGCGGCGCTGGGCCACACGCCGGACATCCTGACCTACGAGGGGCTGCATGGCTTTGCGGCAAACTGGTTCGGCAAGCTCGCTCTGTTCGTCGTCATCGCACTGTCGCTGTGGAGCGCTGCGCACCGGCTGCGCATTACCTTCTACGACTTCGGGGTGCGTGCCGACACGCTGGTCGCCGTCGTCGTCTATGCGGTCGCGGCCCTGGGCAGCGTCGCGGCCGCCGTCTGTCTGCTACGCATCTGACGTGTTGCCTGCAGGCGTTCGCCATGAGGTTGACAGGCGTTCGCGGAGGGCCTAGTTTTCTTAACGCGTATCAACGGCTTTTGTGGGATAAGGAAGCCGTGAACAGGAAAGACAGGGAGGAGAGCAGATGACCCCGCCGCCACTTGCCGCTCGCGAGCAAGTCCGTGAGCAGCGCTTCAGCGACGTCTGGACCAACGAGCTAAACGAGGTTTTCGCCGATGTGGCGCCGTATTACGACAGGGCGAACTACATTGCCAGCCTGGGTCTGTGGGGCTGGTTCCTCAGGCGCTTCATGGCAACGGTCGACGTCCGTCCCGGCGAGGGGGTGCTCGACGTCTGTGCCGGGACCAACGCGATCGGCATCGCGCTGCTTCAGCGCGAGCCCACCCTCGAGATACATGCGATCGATCGCAGCGCCGAGATGCAGGCTGTCGGCCGGCAGCGCGCCAACGCCAGGGGCTTTCGCATCCACAGCGTGATCCACGACGTGCATGCGTTGCCGTTCCCGGACAAACACTTCGACGTCGTGACCCTGCAGTTCGCCTCGCGGCACCTGCGCGTGAAGCAGGTGTTCGGGGAAATCCACCGCGTCCTCAAGCCCGGCGGCCACTTTCACCACTGCGACATGCTGCGGCCCCGCAGCCGCGTCGTGGAGAAAATGTACTACGCGTATCTGCGCATGTGCCTGGCGTTCACCGGCCTGCTGTTCAAGAGCGGGCCCGCGGCGCTGAATTGCAAGCAGTACTTCATCCACGCGCTCGAGATGTTCTACTCGGCAGAGGAGCTCTCGGTGGTGCTTGAGGAACTGGGCTACGTCGATGTCACCGCCGAGACCGTGTTCTACGGCATGCTCGGCTTTCACCGCGCCACCAAGCCACGGCCGGATTGAAGATTCCGTCCTCTTCGCGAGCGCTTTTGACCGCGCCGCGATGACCTCGCCCCTAGACCGCGCGCGCGTGCTGGCCGCGGTGAACCGAAGAATCATCGAAAGCTTCAGCCGGCGCACCGTCGATGCGCTGCGCGCCATGGTGCCGGTGCGCCTCGCACTGCCTCACTTCGAGCCGGTTCTTGCGCTGAACGTGGCCAAGGAGGCGGACAAAGACGCCATCGTGATCCGTTGCGGCGCCGAAGCGCTGGCGACCGGGTCTCCGCCCGGGCGCGAGACCGTGCGGCGGTTGATCGAGGAGACGAAAAGCATTGATCGGGCTTTCCTCGATCGCATCGGCGCGTTTCCGGTCGGCATCGTGATTCGCTACGAAGAAGTGGCGCCGGTCCGAACCCAGCGCATCGAGCGCCTGTTGTTCACCGCGTACCG
>JBGQGT010000031.1:0-11277 GCA_041497595.1 Gammaproteobacteria bacterium | reverse complement strand
TGTCCAAGGAGCGCCAGCGGCTGCTGGCACGCCAGGCAATCCGCGCGCGCAAATCCGACGAAGCCTATCAGGAGTGGGTACGGCAGCAGCGCGACCGCGCCTACGTGGAACTGCGCCTCGAAGAGCGCTGAGCGGAATCGAAGGACCTCGCGCCAGGTCCGGGCTGAACCACTTGCAGGCAACGCATACCCCCAGAAAGAGGTTCAGCCAGAACTTTCTGGAGGATCGCGGCATCGTCCGGCAGATCATCGCCGCCATTGATCCCCGGCGCGACGACCGCATTGTCGAGATCGGCCCCGGTCCGGGCGCACTCACTGCGCCGCTGCTCGACCATGTCGCCCGTCTCGACGTGATCGAAATCGACCGCGATATCGTCCGCAGCCTGCGCGCGCGTTTCCCATCGGAGAGCCTGCACGTCCATCAGGGCGACGCGCTGGACTTCGATTTTTCCGCGTTTGGCGCGGACATCCGCGTCGTCGGCAACCTCCCCTACAACATTTCGACACCGATCCTGTTTCACCTGACTGCGCAGGTGGCGTTGCTGCGCGACTGCCATTTCATGCTCCAGCGCGAGGTCGTCGAGAGGATGGCTGCCGAACCCGGTTCTCCCGAGTACGGCCGCCTGTCGGTGATGTTGCAGTACCGGTGGGTCATCGAGTCGCTGTTCAACGTGCCGCCGACGGCATTTCATCCCCAACCCAAAATCTGGTCCTCGGTCGTGCGGATGACGCCCTACGCGACCCCGCCTCACCGCGCCAGCGATGAGTCCTTGTTCGCCGACGTGGTGACGCGCGCGTTCGGCCAGCGCCGCAAGACGCTGCGCAACGCGTTGCGGGAGTTGCTCGAAGCCGGGGAACTGGAACAGTTGGGAATCGAGCCGGGCGCCAGAGGCGAGACCCTCGGCGTCCCGGAATTCGTGCGCATCGCGAACTATCTGGCGAAGCGGCAGCGCTAGCCCTAGCGCTTGCGCTGGATGAATTCGATCTTGTAACCGTCCGGGTCTTCGACGAATGCAATCACGGTGGTGCCGTGCTTCATCGGGCCGGCCTCGCGTGTGACTTTGCCCCCGCGCTTTTTCACTTCGTCGCAGGCCTTGTAGGCATCGTCCACCTCGAGCGCGACATGACCGTAGCCGTTGCCCAGGTCGTATTTCGTGGTGTCCCAATTGTGAGTGAGTTCGAGCACCGCTTCCTTGTCTTCGTCGCCGTAGCCGACGAAAACCAGCGTGAAACGGCCGTCCGGATAGTCCTTCTGGCGCAGCACCTTCATGCCGAGCACCTTGGTGTAGAAATCGATCGAGCGCGTCAGGTCGCCCACCCTCAGCATCGTGTGCAGTATGCGCATTGCCAGTTCCTTTCTAGATTTCCACCAGCTCGAAGTCTTCCTTGCGCGCTCCGCATTCCGGGCAAACCCAGTTGACCGGCACATCCTCCCAGCGTGTGCCGGCAGGAAGGCCCTCGTCGGGCAGGCCGGCCGCCTCGTCGTAGATGAATCCGCAGATCAGGCACATGTAGGTCTTGTATTCTTCTTTCTCGCTTGCAGCCATGGTTGATTTGGGGAATGACGGGGCTTTTCAGTTAAAATTCCATTTTAATTCGAAACGCTGCCGCGAAACATCGCCGTGCCAGATTCTCTTCCGATCGTGCTCGTATTCGCGGCGACTGATCCCAGCGGCGGTGCCGGGATTCAGGCGGACATCCTCACTCTGTCGAGCATGGGTTGCCATCCGTTGCCGGTGATTACCGCGGTGACCATCCAGGACACGATGGGCGTGGAAGACGTGCTGCCGATCGATGCCGAGTGGGTTGCCGACCAGGCCCGCTGCGTGCTCGAGGACATGCCGGTCACGGTGTTCAAGGTCGGCCTGCTCGGAAGCGTCGAGGCGATTGCGGCCATTGCCGAAGTGGTTTCCGATTATCCCGATATCCCGCTGGTGCTCGATCCGGTGCTCGCCTCGGGCCGCGGTGACGAACTGGCTTCCGAGGACATGATCTCGGCGATGCGGGAGTTGCTGATCCCGCAGACCACGTTGATTACGCCCAACAGCCTCGAAGCCCGGCGCCTGGCGCAGGACGACAGCAACGAGAACGACGACCCCGATCTGAACGAATGCGCGCGGCGCCTGCTCAATCTCGGCTGCGAGTACGTCCTGGTGACCGGGACCCACGAAAACACGGCACAGGTGGTCAATACACTCCACGACCAGCAGGGCGTGGTGCGAACCGACTCCTGGCAACGCCTGCCCGGCATTTTTCATGGCTCCGGCTGCACGCTCGCCTCGGCGGTCGCGGCGACGATCGCCAACGGGCTCGGCGTACCCGAGGCGGTGCGCGATGCACAGGAATACACCTGGCAAACGCTCAAGTTCGCGTATCGGACCGGAATGGGGCAGTTGATCCCGGATCGGCTGTTCTGGGCGCGCGAGGAAGAGCCGGAGGATGCGCAAGACAGTTAGCGGGCTGTACGCGGTCACGCCCGAGCTTGCCGACCCCGCGCTGTTGACGAACAAGGTCGAGGCTGCGTTGCGTGGCGGCGCGCGTGTAGTGCAGTACCGCAACAAGGCTGCCGACGAGCGGTTGCGGCACGAACAGGCCCTTCAGATTGCGCGGTTGTGCCGCGACGCCGGCATCTGTTTCATCGTCAACGACAGTATCGAGCTGGCACGCGAGGTGGCTGCCGACGGAGTGCACCTGGGCAAGGACGACGACGGCGTGGGCGCGGCGCGTGCGCTGCTCGGTCCCGGCAAGCTGATTGGCGTGTCGTGCTACAACCAGTTGGGGCGTGCACGCGACGCTGTTGCGCAGGGCGCGGACTACATCGCGTTCGGCAGTTTCTTCCCGTCGCCGACCAAGCCCGGCGCGGTAACGGCGAGCCGGGACCTGTTGCGCGCGGCAAGGGAGTTTTCGCTCCCGATCGTCGCGATCGGCGGCATTACGCCGGATAACGCTGCCGGGCTGATCGAGGCCGGTGCCGACGCGGTGGCGGTGGTGAGCGCCGTGTTCGATGCGCCCGACGTTGAGCGCGCGGCACGCCGCATTGCCGGGCTGTTCGTGGAACACAGTGAGTCCTGAGACTGCAAGCATGAAAACGAGAAACGAGATTCTTTTCGAGAAATCGCAGGAGGTGATTCCCGGCGGAGTGAACTCGCCGGTGCGCGCCTTCCGCTCGGTGGGCGGCACGCCGTTGTTCTTGAGCCGCGGGGAGGGTGCCTGCGTGTGGGACGCGGACGGCAGGCGCTATGTCGACTACGTCGGTTCCTGGGGGCCGCTGGTGCTTGGCCACGCCCATCCGCAAGTGGTGGAAGCGGTGCGGGAGGCTGCTTCCCGGGGCTTAAGCTTTGGTGCCCCGACGGAAGCCGAACTGGAAATGGCGGAACTGATCACCCGGCTGCTGCCGTCGATGCAGCAGGTGCGTCTGGTGAGTTCCGGCACCGAGGCGACCATGAGCGCGATCCGGTTGGCGCGCGGTTTTACCGGGCGCGCGAAGATCGTCAAGTTCGAGGGCTGCTACCATGGCCACGCCGATTCGTTGCTGGTAAAGGCCGGTTCCGGCGCACTCACTTTCGGTCAGCCGAGTTCCGCCGGCGTGCCGGCGGAGATCACGGCGCACACGCTGGTGCTCGATTACAACGACGCCGGCATGCTGGAGCGCGCGTTCGGCGCGCAAGGCGATGAAATTGCCGCGGTGATCGTCGAGCCGGTGGCGGGCAACATGAATCTGGTCAAGCCCAGGCCGGAATTCCTGCGCGCGCTTCGGGACCTTTGCACCAAGCATGGCGCGGTGTTGATTTTCGACGAAGTGATGACCGGTTTCCGGGTCGGGCTCCAGGGAGCGCAGGGGCTTTACCGCATCACTCCCGACCTGACCACGCTGGGCAAGGTCATCGGCGGCGGCATGCCGGTGGGCGCGTTCGGCGGACGGCGCGACATCATGCAGTGCATCGCGCCGCTTGGGCCGGTGTACCAGGCCGGAACGCTGTCGGGAAATCCGGTGGCGGTCGCCGCCGGGTTGGCCACGCTCAAGCTTGTTCAGGCGCCCGGTTTTTTCGACCGGCTTGGCAATGCGGCTGCACGGCTGGTGCAGGGCTTGCAGAAGGCCGGCAGGGATGCCGGGCTGGCGTTTTCCGCGCAATCGGTCGGCGGGATGTTCGGCGTGTACTTCCGCGCCGCGTCGCCGGAGAGTTACGCCCAGGTCATGGAATGCGACAAGAATGCCTTCAACCGTTTTTTCCATGCCATGCTGGCTCAAGGCGTGTACCTGGCGCCATCGGCATTCGAAGCGGGATTTGTCTCCGCCGCTCACGGCGAATCCGAAATCGGCGCCACCATCGAGGCGGCATCGGCGGCGTTCGCGAAAGTCGCGGCCGCGTGAACGGTCGCGTGGTCAGCGCAAACCGAAGAGGTACTCGGCGACGGCGGCAATTTCCTTGTCGGTGAGCCGGGCCGCGACCGTGCGCATCATGTTGTTGGAGTCGTTGGCGCGCTCGCCGGCACGGAATGCCTTCATTTGCGCAACGACGTACTCGGGATGTTGACCGGCAAGCCGCGGATACTGGGACGGAATTCCGGCACCGTTCGGCGAATGGCAGCCGGCACAGGCCGCCACGCCGGTGGCGTCTTTGCCGCCGCGAAACAGCTTGCGTCCCTGCGCGACCAGGTCCTTGTCTTTCGCCGCGGATTCGCTGGGCTTCTGCGCGGCGTAATAAGCGGCAAGATTGCGCATGTCCCCGGCAGACAGGCCGGCTACCATGCCCATCATCACGGCGTTGTTGCGGCTGCCCGATTTGAATTCGTTCAGCTGCTTGAACAGATACTGGGGATGCTGTCCGGCGAGACTCGGATTCATCGGCAGCGGGCTGTTACCGTCAGCTCCGTGGCAGGCGGCGCAGATCTGGCTGGCAATGGGCTGGGCCTTGGCGGGGTCGCCGAAATCAGCCGCAACGGCCGACGTGACGGAAATGAACGCGACCACGGTCGCCGCGACGAAACGATTCATGAACACTCCTTACGATTTCGTGCCAAGTCCCCGGCCTGCGCCGGTCCCCGCGAGAGGCGCCATTTTAGCGTAAGTGATGAGCCGCACCCGTTTGTTCAACGACGTCGCCTTCTTCGCCACAGCCGCGCATGAGCGCGACCTGCCGGCTTCGGCTGGAGTCGAAGTGGCATTTGCCGGACGCTCGAACGCGGGCAAGTCGAGTGCACTCAACGCGCTTGCCCGGCGTCACCGCTTGGCCTTCGTCAGCAAGACCCCGGGCCGAACGCAGCAGATCAATTTCTTCAGTCTGGGGGCGGGGCGCTTTCTGGTGGACTTGCCCGGGTACGGGTACGCGCAGGTCCCGGGAGCGATTAAGCGATCCTGGCAGGAACTGCTGTCCGGCTACTTGCAGACTCGCGGCCAGCTGCGCGGCCTGGTGGTGGTGATGGATGCCCGTCATCCGCTGACGCCGTTGGACCGGCAGCTGCTGGACTGGTTCGCCCCGACAGGCCGGCCTGTGCACGTGCTGCTCACCAAGGCAGACAAGTTGGCGAAGCAGGAAGCGACCAGACAATTGCGCAGCGTGGGCGAAAGGCTCGCCGCCGAGTACCACGGCAGCAGCGTTCAGCTTTTCTCGGCGACGACCAAACAGGGCGTCGACGAAGCCGAGGCGCTGTTGGCCAAATGGTTCGATGCCGGATAGGGTCGGCGAGGACAGATAGAATAAAAAACCCCCGGTTAAAGGGGACTAAAACCGGGGGCGAAACAACGCCTCAATTGGATTAAGGCACCCGCTCAGGGAGGAGAAGCGGGAGACATCACTGTCTGTTGGTTGAGAGTACAGGACGCGCAAAAAAGTTCCGCTTTCCGCAAGCGAAGCTTTATCATTTAATTCAACGAGATAGTTTCTCGCTTGGCAACCGGATACCCGGGGGCGCGGGGAACCGAGGACCGATCATGCATGTACTCGGAAAGTTTCCAGTCCGCAGGATGCGCAGGCTGCGCCGTGACGATTTTTCCCGGCGCATGGTGCGCGAGCATCGGCTGTCTGCGGACGACTTCATCTACCCGGTTTTCGTCATCGACGGACAGCACCGCAGCGAGGCGGTTCCGTCGATGCCAGGGGTGGAACGGCTGACCGTGGACGCGTTGCTCAGGCAGGCCGAGCGCTGCGTCGAGCTTGGGGTGCCGGCAATCGCGTTGTTTCCGGTCGTGGACAACAAGCTCAGGACCGCCGATGCCAGCGAAGCGTTCAATCCCGACGGGCTCGCTCCCCGAACCATCCGGGCGCTGAAAAACCGCTTCCCGCAATTGGGCGTCATCACCGATATCGCCCTCGATCCCTATACCAGCCACGGCCAGGATGGTTTGATCGACGACAGCGGTTACGTGCTCAATGACGAGACCATCGAGGCGCTGGTCAAACAGGCGCTGACGCATGCCGAAGCCGGGGTGGACATCGTCGCGCCCTCCGACATGATGGACGGGCGCGTCGGGGCGCTGCGTCGGGCGCTGGATGAGAGCGGGCATATCTACACGCGCATACTCGCTTACGCGGCCAAATACGCTTCGAGTTTCTATGGCCCGTTTCGCGACGCGGTCGGCTCGGCGGCAAACCTGGGCAAGGGCGACAAGTACACCTACCAGATCGATCCGGCAAACAGCGACGAGGCGCTTTGGGAAGTGGGAATGGACCTCGAAGAGGGCGCGGATATGGTGATGGTCAAGCCCGGGATGCCCTACCTCGACATCGTGCGCAGGGTGAAGGACGAGTTCGGCGCGCCCACCTTCGTGTATCAGGTCAGCGGCGAGTATGCGATGCTCCAGGCCGCGGGGATGAACGGCTGGATCGACCGTCGCAAGTGCGTTCTGGAGTCGTTGCTGGCCTTCAAGCGCGCCGGTGCCGACGGCATCCTTACTTATTTCGCCCTGGAAGCGGCCGCCTGGCTCAAAGAGGGTTAGCCCCGGCGCCCGCAGTTCCGCCGCCATCGAGCACCGAGTTCAGCCAGTCGATACGGGCACGGTCGAAGGGTTTGCCCTCGGCGGTGGTGCGCAGCTGATAGCGCAGATCGCGCGGCGCGAACACGGTGATGTCGAAATCGGCGTCGTCGGTACTGACGCTGAAATTCGGTAGTCCGCGCGGTTCCCCGCCGATGTAAACGCGCCGTTCGCGGCTGCGGTAGGGGATCTGGCGGTTGAGCAGGAACATTTCCACGTCCTTCACGCTGTCGGTGAAAAGGTGGATGTTGATGTCGGAGTACTTGCCCGCGCTGCCGGACAGCACCGAACCGGACAAATGGGGATCGAATTGCGCGAGCAGTTGCATCATCTCGCGGGCGTTCTGCCGCAGGTGGCGCAGACGCGCCTGCTGCTCGTCGGCCTGGTAGAGCTGCTGGTAGGCGCGCAGGGCCTGCTCCACTTCTTCATTGTTGGGCAGGTTGCGGGTATCGGGTGCCCCGGCCTGACGTGCCGCCTTGCGCTTGGCCAGCGCAAAGTCATCGATCCCGTCCACGGCCATTAGGCGCGCCGCAAGCTGGGCAATGCGCTCGCGCATCTGTCGGTTGTTGCCTTTGTCTCTCGACATCGGCGTTCAGTATAGCTGGTCCCTGACTTCCTCCGGCGGCTTGGCGGAATTGCCAAGCTCGTCTTCCGGACTGCTCTCCTGCTCCGGCGGCACGTTCTCGTGGTAGAAGTACTCGATCATAGGCGTGGCCGCGTGCCGGTCGCGAAGGCCCGTTTGGGGATTGATCGCGACTGCGACCACGCCTTGGGGCGCCACCCAGAGTTCCTCCGGCTGGCCTTTCAGGACCGTCCCCATGTACGACATCCAGATCGGCAGGGCAGCCACCGCGCCGGTTTCGTGATCACCCAGCGTGCGCGGGATGTCGTAGCCCATCCACACCACTGTCGCCAGGTTGCGCTGGAATCCGGCAAACCACGCGTCCATCTGTTCGTTGGTCGTGCCGGTCTTGCCGGCGAGGTCGACGCGGCCGAGTGCCATGGCGCGCGCTCCGGTACCGCCGCGGATCACATCCTGCATCATGTTTGCCATGATGAACGCATTGCGGGCATCGATCACCCCTTCCGCGCCCTTGCCGACCTGGATCGGATTGGCCTTGCCGAGGATTTCGCCCCGCGCGTCCTCGATGCGCTCAATGAAATAAGGCGTCACACGGAAACCGCCATTGGCGAACACCGAGTAACCCATCACCATTTCCAGCGGGGTGGTCGACCCGGCGCCCAACGCCATGGTCAGATAGGGCGGATGTTGCTTCGGATCGAAACCGAAGCGGGAGATGTAGTCCTGTGCGTACTGCGGTGTGATCGCCTGCAGGATCCGAATGGACACCAGGTTCTTCGATCGGGTCAGCGCCGTGCGCATGCGGATCGGGCCATCGAAGGTGCCGTCGTAGTTTCTCGGCTCCCAGTTCACCGACCCGGTTTCACTGGCATCGATGGTCAGCGGCGCGTCGTTGATGATGGTGGCCGGCGTGAAACCCTTTTCCAGCGCCGCAGAATAAATGAACGGCTTGAAGCTCGAACCGGGCTGCCGGCGCGCCTGGGTGACGTGGTTGTACTTGTTGCGGTAGAAGTCGAATCCACCGACCATGGCCCGGATTGCGCCGTCATTGGTGTTCACGGACACCAGCGCGGCCTCAACCTGCGGCAACTGCACGATTTTCCAGCCGCCTTTGCCGTCGGGTTGCACCCGCATCAGCGCGCCGCGGCGCAGCCTCAGTTTGGCAGGCGCGCGGTTGCCGATCATGCGGCTGGCGAACTTCAGCCCGTCGCTGGTGATGGTGACGAATTCGCCGCCCTTGCGGTAGGCCTTCACCGCCTTGGCGTCGACCTCCAGCGCGATGGCCGGGTAGATGTCGTCGCTTTCCAGTTCGTCCTGCAGCGCATCCTCAAGCGCTTCTTCCCCGATTTCTTCCTTGGGAAGATCGAAGTAGCCCTCCGCGCCGCGATAATTCTGGCGCTCATCGTATTGCAGCACCCCCTGGCGCAGCGCCCGATAAGCAGCGTCCTGATGCACCTTGGACAGTGTGGTGTAGACCCGGAAGCCGCGGGTATAGGCTTCTTCCTTGTAGGCGTCGTAGATGGCCTGACGCACCATCTCGGCGAAGTGGTCCGCCCGCGTCGCGAACTCCTGGACCTGGCGGGTGACGATGATCGGCTGGGCCTCCGCCTGCTTGAACTGCTCGGCGTCGATATGATTGAGCTCGAGCATGCGGCGCAGCACGTAGCGCTGCCGCTGCTTGGCGCGGTTCATGTTGATCACCGGGTTGTAACGCGACGGCGCCTTGGGCAGCCCGGCAAGCATGGCGATCTCGCCAAGGTTCAGCTGGTCGAGCGGTTTGCCGAAGTACACCAGCGCGGCGGCGCCGAAGCCGTAGGCGCGCTGGCCGAGGTAAATCTGGTTGATGTAAAGCTGCAGAATCTCGTCTTTGGTCAGGCTGTGCTCGATCTTGAACGCGAGCAGCGCTTCATTGAACTTGCGGCTGAAGGTTTTCTCGGTGGAAAGAAAGAAGTTTCGTGCCACCTGCATGGTGATGGTGCTGGCACCCTGGCGGGCGCTGGCAGCGGCGAAATTGGAAAGTGCCGCGCGTACCACGCCGATGTAGTCGACCCCGCCGTGTTCGTAAAAGCGCTCGTCCTCCGCTGCGATGATTGCCTTGCGCAGTATGTCGGGGGTCTGCTCGATCTTGACGAAGGCCCGCTTCTCCTCGCCGAACTCCCCGATCAGGTCGCCCTCGACGCTGAAGATCTGCAGCGGAATCTTGGGCTGGTAGGAGGTCAGCGCCTCGAGGGAAGGCAGGTTCGGATAGGCCACCACCATGGCGTAACCGACCACCAGGACGATCGAGGCCGCTATCGCGGCCAGCCCCAACAGGCCATAAAGCCACCAGCGGGAGAACATGGGATAGATTAAAGGGGGGTACCGGGAGGGGGAACGGCGGGCATTATATAGATGTTGCCCGGACCCGACAGAAGGGGGCGTTAAATCGCTTTACTTGCAAAATAGTTGTTGCTAACATTTAATGTAGATTATACGTATCGCGCCTAAACGGCCAATGCTCAAAGGAAAATTCGAGTTCAATGCGGACTTTCTCAGCGGTCTGCTGAAGGCCAAGTCGCCTCCTCTTGTCGGGGTCGACATCAGTTCCTCGTCCGTGAAAATGGTCGAGTTGACCGGATCCGGCAAGGGCCACTATCGCCTCGAGCGCTATTCCATCGAGCCACTGCCGAAGGACGCGGTGGTGGACGGCAACATCATGAACCTCGAAGAGGTGGGCGACGCTCTCAGGCGCGGCTGGAAGCGTATGGGCACCCGGGTCAAGAACCTGGCAATGGCCCTGCCCTCCGCCGCGGTCATCACCAAGAAGATCGTCGTTCCCGCAGGCCAGACCGAAGACCAGCTCGAAGCCCAGGTCGAAACGGAAGCCAATCAGTACATTCCGTTTGCCCTGGAGGAAGTCAACCTCGACTTCCAGATTCTCGGCCCAGCCCCCAACAGCACGGAGGACGTGGAAGTCCTGATCGCCGCCTCGCGCAAGGAAAAAGTCGACGACCGCGTGGCCGTGGCCGAGTCGGTCGGTCTCAAGGCCGTGGTGATGGATATCGATTCCTTTGCCTCCCAGAACGCGTTCGAACTGATGCAGGGCCAGCTACCCGAGGGCGGCCGCGATCAGACCATCGCCCTGGTGGATATCGGCGCCTCGATGATGAACATCAACGTGTTGCGCAACAACCAGTCGGTCTACATGCGTGAGCAGCCATTTGGAGGCAATCAGCTCACCCAGGAGATCATGCGCCACTACAATCTGTCGCCTGAGGAAGCCGAGGCTGCCAAGCGCAACGGCGGGCTGCCGGATACCTATGACTCCGAAGTCCTGGCTCCGTTCATGGACACCTTGGCGCTCGAAGTTGCCAGAGCACTTCAGTTCTTCTTTACCTCCACCCAGTACAACCAGGTTCACCACATCTTCATCTCCGGCGGCTCGGCGACCATTCCCGGTCTTCCGGAAGTGGTGGCGGAGCGCACCCAGGTCAATACCCTGGTCGCCAATCCGTTCGTTGGAATGGAGGTTTCCTCCAAAGTTCGACAGGCCCAGCTTGCGGTGGATTCGCCCGCGCTGCTGGTTGCCTGCGGACTCGCGCTGAGGAGATTCGACGAATGATCCCAATCAACCTACTGCCGCACCGCGCGGAGCGGCGCAAGGCGCAGACACGCCAGTTCGCCGTTCTGGCGGTCATGACCGTGGTTCTGGCGGGCGCGATCGTCGGCGCGGTTCATACACT
>JBGQGT010000030.1:0-11350 GCA_041497595.1 Gammaproteobacteria bacterium | reverse complement strand
GCGCAGATGGTGCGTGAGGTGGCAGCCAAGACCTCCGAGGTCGCGGGCGACGGCACCACCACCGCAACGGTGCTGGCGCAGGCGATCGTCAATGAAGGCATGAAGTATGTCGCCGCCGGAATGAACCCGATGGACTTGAAACGCGGAATCGACAAGGCGGTTGCGGCAACCGTCGAAGAATTGAAGAAGCTTTCCAGGCCGTGCACCAGCGGCAACGAGGTGGCGCAAGTCGGCAGCATTTCGGCGAACAACGATCGCTCGGTGGGGGAAATCGTGTCCCGGGCGATGGACAAGGTCGGGAAACAGGGTGTCATCACCGTGGAAGACGGTTCGGGGCTTTCCAATGAGCTGGAGATCGTCGAAGGCATGCAATTCGACCGCGGTTACCTGTCCCCGTATTTCATCAACAACGCGGAGAAGCAGTCGGCGATCCTGGATGATGCCTACGTACTGATCCACGACAAGAAAATCTCCGGCATCAAGGAGCTGCTGCCTATCCTCGAGGAGATCACGCGGGCGGGCAAGCCGCTTTTGATCGTGGCGGAGGACATCGACGGCGAAGCGCTCGCCACCCTGGTGGTCAACACCATCCGCGGCGTAATCAAGACCTGCGCAGTCAAGGCGCCGGGCTTCGGCGACCGGCGCAAAGCCATGCTCGAGGATATCGCGGCGCTTACCGGAGGCACCGTCATCGCCGAGGAACTCGGGATCAAACTGGAGAACGCCAAACTCACCGACCTCGGACGTGCCAAGCGCATCGAGGTCGACAAGGAAAATACCACCCTGATCAACGGCGCGGGTGAACCCAAGGCGATCGAGGAGCGCATCAAGCGCATCCGCGCCGAAGCAGAAAAGGCGAGCAGCGACTACGACCGCGAGAAGCTCGAAGAGCGGGCGGCGAAACTGTCCGGCGGCGTGGCGGTGATCAAGGTCGGCGGCGCCACCGAAACCGAGATGAAGGAGCGCAAGGTACGGGTGGAAGACGCGCTGCATGCGACGCGGGCGGCGGTGGAGGAAGGCATCATGCCCGGCGGTGGAGTGGCGCTGGTGCGCGTGCGCGCGGCGCTTGCCGATCTCAGGGGTGAGAACGACGACCAGACGGCGGGGATCAGGATCGTCCTGCGCGCTCTGCAGGAACCGCTGCGACAGATAGTGGCCAACACCGGCGCCGAACCTTCGGTGGTGCTCGACAGGGTATCGGAGGCGAGCGGCAATTTCGGCTACAACGCGGCGACCGGCCAATACGGGGATCTGGTGGAAATGGGGGTGATCGACCCGACCAAAGTCACCCGCAATGCGCTGCAAAACGCGGCATCGGTCGCGGGACTTATTCTCACCACGGATTGCATGATCGCGGAGATCCCGGCAAAGAGGCCAGCCGGCCAGGATGCCGGCGAACTGCCGATGTAATACGCGGCTCCGGCCGGAACAAGCCTCAGCGATTGCGTTTCAGTAGCGGCTTCAGCTGTTTCAGGGGCCGCGTATTGAGCACCTCCTGCTTCTCAAGCCAGCCGCGGCGCGCCTGGCCGATGCCGAAACGCAGGTTGTCGAACTGGTGCACGCTGTGCGAGTCGGAGTTCACGCACACCAGCACGCCTTCCGCCTTGGCCATCTGGCAGTAGGTGTCGAGCAGGTCGAGCCGCTCTGGATGCGCATTGAGTTCCAGGTGGCAGCGGGCTGTGGCGGCCTTGCGAATGACCCGGGGCATGTCTGCGTCGTAAGGCTCGCGCTCGTCGATCAATCTTCCGGTCGGGTGCGCCAGGATCGAAACGAATGGATTGTCCATCGCCTTGAGGATGCGCTCGGTCTGCTTCGCACGCGACAGGTCGAATTTGCTGTGCACGGCGGCGATGACCACGTCCAGGCGGGCGAGGATCGCGTCGGGCAGATCGAGCGAACCGTCTTCGAGGATGTCCACCTCGATGCCCTTGAGCAGGGTGATGCCGGAGAGATCCCGGTTGAGCACGTCGATTTCGTCGATCTGCCGCGACAGCCTGGCCGGGTCGAGGCCATGGGCCACGGTCAATCGCCGCGAGTGCTCGGTGATCGCCAGATAGCCCAGGCCGTGGGCCTTGGCGGCTAGCGCCATTTCCTGGATGGTGTTGTGGCCGTCGCTCGCTTTGGAGTGCGCGTGCAGGTCGCCCTTGAGGTCGGCAAGTTCGACCAGCTTTGGCAGACGGCCGGCGCGCGCAGCCTCGATCTCGCCGCGGTCCTCGCGCAGTTCCGGCGGAATGTAAGGCAGACCGACGCTGGCGTAGACCGACTCTTCGGTTTCGCCGGCCACACGCTTGTCGCCGCGAAATACGCCGTACTCGTTGAGTTTCAACCCCTTCGCCAGAGCCAGTTTGCGGATGGCGATGTTGTGAGCCTTCGAGCCGGTGAAATAATGAAGCGCGGCGCCGAAACTTTCCGGAGCCACCACCCGGATATCCACTTGCAGCCCACTCTTGAGCACTACGCTGCCGCGGGTGTCGCCGTGGCTCAGCACTTCGCCGACTTCCTCGTAGCCGACGAAGCGTTCCATCACCTTGCTCGACGGCTGCGCCGTCACCAGGATGTCGAGATCGCCAACAGTCTCGCGCATACGCCGGAAGCTGCCGGCAACCACCACGTCGCCAACGCCGCGCGCCGTCCTCAGATGGCTCACCAGCGGCTCGGCGTACTGCGCCGCGACCGCAAGCTTGAAACGCCGCGCCTTGGAGAGCCGGGCCTGCGCAGCCTCGACGATGCGGGTCTCGATTTTCTCGCCGAAGCCGGGCAACTCGCGGATGCGTCCATCCCGCCCCGCGCGCAGCAATTGCTCGAGGGTCTGCACCTCGAGGTCCTGGTAGAGCATTCGCACTCGCTTCGGGCCGAGGCCGGGGATCTTCAGCAGTTCGGTGACCGCCGGCGGGACTTCCTTGTGCAGGCGCTCGAGAAAGCTGCTCTTCCCTGTCTGGACGATCTCGGTGATTTTCGCCGCGAGGTCGTTGCCGATCCCGGGCAGCGCCTTCAGGTCGGCGCCTTGCTCGACCAGCGTCCTGATGTCGGTCGCCAGGTTGGCCGCGGTGCGCGCCGCGTTGCGGTAGGCGCGGATGCGAAATGGGTTGGCGCCCTGGATGTCGAGCAGGTCGGCGATCTCCTCGAAAATCGCGGCGATGGTGGCGTTGACGACCGGCATGGATGGGTGACGCCGGAGCCAAACTCGCCGGTCAGTTTTTTCCGTAGTCCAGCGGCCAGCGCCGGTCGAGATAGTCGGCCACTGCCGACTCGAAGTTGCGCGAGAAGTACCGCCACAACGGGTCGTTTTTTTCCAGCTTGTTCAGTTTGGCGAAACGGATATTGACCCGCCCATGAGAAAGTTCGGCATCACGATAGGCCTGGGCCTCGCGGTCCGCATCGCGGTCCGTCTCGAACACCAGCCACTCGGCGGCGAAAGCGTCCTGCACCTGTTCGAGTTCGTGCGCCAGATCGGACTCCACGGCCATCGGGTCGATCGGCTGCGACTTTCCGGAGGTGAGATTGAAACGCCAGCCGCCGTAAAGATCCGATCCGTCGGTGGTGTACAGCGTGGTTCCGGCCCGGGTGTAGAAACCTTCCAGCCTGAAATACGCCGAGGCTACGTCGGCGCCTATGGCGCCGATCCACCATCCGCAGATATCGGGGTCCTTCTTGATGTAGACAACCGCATAGGCAAGCCCCACGCCCCTTGGCGCGTAGGCCAGTTGCACTTGCGGCGTACTCATTCGCTTTTGGCTCGGCTAGAAACGGCCGAGCCCGGAGGGCGGAGCCGCGTGGCGTTGCGCCCACTCGTGCGCACGGGCGATCGCAACCCGGATGGCGAACCCTTCGTCATGCCCTTCCCGCAGCAATGCGTTCGCGATCTCGATCGCCTTGCCGCGCGTCCACGGATCGATATGACGCATGGCCGGTGGGAAGTTTTCTTCGGTCCAGGGCATCTGACTATTGCGTCCAGTTGACCCGCACCAGGTACTCGACCGGGCTGCACTTCATATCGAGCTTGCCCTGGTGGGCATGGTGCAGGGCCTCCTCGATCTGCCGGTCGCGATGATGCTTACCTGCGGTTCTGTACCCCGGTTCTCTCATGGTCGCTCCCGCTCACACGATCTTTTTTCGGGTCTCGACTTCACGGACGTGTCCCGACGCGCGCAAACTACCTCGCGACTGCAAATTTCTCCAATGGCCATGTTGACTGCTCCCTGCAAAATACCACCCTATTCTGACGCGCGGGGATTCCTGCCACTTGATCCAGATCAGACCGTATTCGGGAAATGAATCGACAGCCAGGCCGTTGGGAGCACTTTGCGCACGAGGCGGACGTCGGTGTACGCGGAATCGGCGCGGACATGCGCACCGCGTTCGAGCAGGCTGCGCTGGCGTTGACCGCGGTGGTGACCGATCCGGCGGCGGTGCGTCCCGCAGAGAAGCGGGAGTTCGAATGCGAAGCGCCGGATGAGGAGTTGCTGCTGGTGGACTGGCTGAACGCGCTGATCTATTCGATGGGCACCGATTTCCTGCTTTACACGAAATTCGAGGTGGCGATCGCGGGAACGCGGCTGCACGCCAGCGCGTGGGGAGAGAAACTCGATGCCGCCCGCCACCGGCCGGCGGTGGAAGTGAAAGGGGCGACGTTCACCGAGCTGGCGGTGCGGCAGCAGGCCGACGGCTCGTGGATCGCGCAATGCGTCGTCGACGTCTGAGGAAACGGTGAGCCATGGATCTTTCGCTGTTCAAGCGCAAATCGGATTACGAATGGGAAATCGCCCCGCAGGCCGGAATGCACGTGCCGGCGGTGATATTCGCGAGCCGCGAACTGATCGAGGCGATGGACGACAAGGTCTACCAGCAGGTAACCAACGTCGCCAGGCTGCCCGGGATCGTCAAAGCCTCGTATGCGATGCCCGACGCGCACTGGGGCTACGGCTTCCCGATCGGCGGCGTGGCGGCGTTCGACCCGGACGAGGGCGGCGTGGTTTCCGCCGGCGGGGTGGGGTTCGACATCTCCTGCGGGGTGCGTTGCCTGCACACCGGCCTGACTTTCGAAGACCTCAAGCCGCTGCAGACCCGGCTTGCGGACACGCTCTACCAGCGCATCCCTGCAGGGCTCGGCAGCACCGGCCGGCTGCGCCTGTCGGAAAAGGAAATGGATTCGATGCTTGCCGGTGGCGCGGCGTGGGCGGTGCAGCGGGGTTACGGCCGCCCCGAGGATCTGGAGCGTATCGAGGAGCGTGGGCAGATGCGCGGCGCGAAGACTTCGGCGGTGTCCGAGCAGGCAAAGAAGCGGCAACGCGACGAGATGGGGACGCTCGGTTCCGGTAACCACTATCTCGAAGTGCAGCGCGTCGTCGAGGTTTTCGATCAGTTGATCGCGAACTCTTACGGCTTGCGCGAAAATGACATTGTGGTGAGCATTCACTGCGGCTCGCGCGGGCTCGGCCACCAGATCGGCACCGAGTTCCTGAAGGAAATGGCGATCGCCGCCAAAAGCTACGGAATCGCTCTGCCCGACCGCGAACTCGCCTGTGCGCCGATCAACTCGGAGATCGGGCAGCGCTACCTCGGCGCGATGCGCGCCGCGATCAACTGCGCGCTCGCCAACCGCCAGATCCTCACCCAGCTCACGCGTGACGCGTTCGGCGAAGTCTTTTCCGGGGCAACGATGCCGCTGCTTTACGACGTCTCGCACAACACCTGCAAGGTCGAGGAGCATGAAGTCGACGGCAAACGCAGGAAGCTCTTCGTCCATAGAAAGGGCGCGACCCGCGCTTTCGGTCCCGGGCACGCGGAATTGCCTGCCGCGCTGAAAGAGGCGGGCCAGCCGGTGCTGATCGGCGGCAGCATGGGCACAAGTTCCTACATTCTCGCGGGCACCGCGTCAGGAATGGAGCAGGCATTCGGCTCCGCCTGTCATGGCGCCGGCCGCGCGATGAGCCGGCACGAGGCAACAAAAAAATGGAGCGGGAGAAAAGTGGTGGACGATCTCGCGGCGCGTGGAATCCTGATCCGCAGCCGTTCGATGCGCGGCATTGCCGAGGAAGCGCCTGGCGCTTACAAGGATGTCAGCGAAGTCGTCGATGCGGCGGACCACGCAGGACTCGCGAGCAAAGTGGCGAGGCTCGAGCCGCTGGTGTGCATCAAGGGCTGAGAAGTCGTGGATTTTGCTTGCCCCAACCGGTGCCTTGACCTCGGTCAAACTGAGGTTCGCCGAGGCGCGATTCAATACGCGTTCGACAGCCTCCCGGCGACGAAACCACGTCACCCTCTACCACCGATGGCAACAACCGGCCGTATCGGACCCCTTCCCGCAACCCAGCTCTGCCGGCGCTGCCAGCCGGAGCAGTTCGGGTTCGAGACCACCGATCAGCTCGAAGATCTCGACGGCGTTCTTGGGCAGGTGCGCGCGGTCGGCGCGATCGAGTTCGGTGTAGGTATCCGCCGCGAAGGCTACAACCTGTTCGCGATGGGGCCGGCAGGCATCGGCCGCCACACGATTGTGCGCCGCCACCTCGAGAAACAGGCACATGGCCTGGGCACTGCGTCCGACTGGTGCTACGTCTTCAACTTCGACGTCCCGCACAAGCCGCGCACCCTGCAGTTTCCCGCTGGCCAGGCGGGCGCCTTCGCGCAGAAGATGGAGCGGCTGGTGGAGGACCTGCGCGCCGCGATCGCCGCGGCGTTCGAAACCGACGAATACCGCACCCGGCGCGAGGAGATCGAGCGCGAGTTCGACGAGCGCCAGGAAAAGGCAATCGCGAAGATTGGGGAGCGGGCAAAGGCGCGGGGCTTGGCGCTGCTGCGCACGCCCACCGGCTTCGGCTTCGCCCCGGTCCGCAAGGACAAGGTGATCAGCCCGGACGAGTGGAGCGAGCTGCCGGAGCAGGAGCAGAAGCAACTCGAGGCGATTATTTCCAGCCTGCAGGAGGAGCTTGAGCACGCCATCCGCGAGATGCCGAAATGGCGGCGCGAAGCTCTGGGCAGGGTCCGCGAGCTTCACCGCCAGGTGACGCGCGCGGCGGTGAACAGCCTGATCGAGGAGTTAAAGGCCGAGTACCGTGCGTTGCCGCAGGTGCAAGACTACCTCGCCAGCGTGCAGGCGGACGTGTTCGATCATGCGGAGCTGTTCCGGCACGGCAAGGATGGCGAAGCGCCGACGCTGTTCGGCATCCCGCTGCCACAACCGGAGTCCGCCGAACCGCCCTTCCGGCGCTACGCGGTGAACGTGCTGATCGAGCATTCCGGCAACCAGGATGCGCCGATTGTCTACGAAGACAACCCGAGCCACGACGCGCTGGTCGGCCGCATCGAGTATATCGCGCAAATGGGAGCGCTCGTCACCGACTTCACGCTCATCAAGCCGGGCGCGCTGCACCGCGCGAATGGCGGCTATCTCGTGCTCGACGCGCTCAGGGTGCTGACCCTGCCTTTCGCCTGGGAGGCCCTCAAGCGCGCGCTGCGCTCCGGCGAGATCCGTACCCAATCGCTCGGGCACGAACTGAGCCTGATCAGCACCGTGTCGCTGGAGCCCGAACCGATCCCGCTTGACGTCAAGGTGGTGCTGGTGGGCGAACGCTACCACTACTACCTGCTGCACGCCTACGATCCCGAGTTCGCGGAGCTGTTCAAAGTCGCCGTTGACTTCGAGGAACACATGCCGCGCCACCCGCAGAGCGATCTCGCCTATGCGCGCACTGTTGCTGCTGTCGCGCGCAGGGAGAAGCTGCGGCCGCTCGACCGCGCCGGGGTGGCACGCGTGATCGAGCGCCTGTCGCGCGACGCCGGCGACGCCGAGAAGATCTCCGTCAGCATGCGTGCGCTCGCCGACTTGCTGCGCGAGTCTGATTACTGGGCCGGCAACGCGGGGCGTGCGATCATCTCGGGCGAAGACGTGCGCCGCGCCATCGAAACGCAGATCGCACGCGCCGACCGGGTGAAGCACAAGCTGCAGGAGCACATCATGCGCGGCAAACTGCTCATCGACACGTCGGGCGAGCGCAGCGGGCAAGTGAACGGCCTCGCTGTGGTGGAGCTCGGCGGTTTCTGGTTCGGCACGCCGCACCGCATAACCGCCCGTACCGGGCTCGGCAGCGGCGGTGTTGTAGATATCGATCGCGAATCCGAGATCGGCGGTCCGGTCCACTCGAAGGGCGTGCTCATCCTGTCGGGCTTTCTCGCCGGGCGCTACGCGGTGAACAAGCCGCTGACCGTTTCCGCGAGCCTCGTTTTCGAGCAAAGCTACGGCGGTGTCGAAGGCGACAGCGCCTCATCAGCGGAGCTGTATGCACTGCTCTCGGCGCTTGCCGATACGCCGATCCGGCAATCGTTCGCCGTGACCGGCTCGGTGAACCAGCACGGCGACATTCAAGCGATCGGTGGTGTCAACGACAAGATCGAGGGATTTTTCGATGTGTGCCGCGCTCGCGGTCTCACCGGCGGACAGGGTGTGCTGATACCGGCGTCGAACGTCGATAACCTGATGCTGAGCGACGAGGTGGTGCAGGCCGTAGTGGAAGGCAAGTTCGCTATCTACCCCGTCCGCAACGTGGACGAGGGCATCGAGATCCTTACCGGCGAGCCGGCGGCCGCGATCCATGCGCGGGTTGAGCAGAGGCTCTCCGATTACGCCGAACGCGCACGCGTTTTCGCTGTCGCCGCCCCGCGCAAGCCCTGGCGAGCTCGAAAGCTGCCGAAATGAGAGTGCGCAGAATCGTCGTTGGCCTCGACTCGCGGTTGCGAACTGACGCCGCACTCGAGGCGCTCGCCGCGCTCGCCGACGAGATGGAGGCCGATCTGATCGGCCTGTTCGTCGAGGACGTCGACCTGCTGCACTTCGCGGCGCTGCCGTTTGCGCGCGAAGTGGGATTTCCTTCCGCGACACGCCGCGATCTGGATGTTGCGCGCATGGAGCGCTCCTTCGAGGCGCAGGCGAACGAACTGCGCCGCGCTTGCGAAGCGGTGCTCAAGAGTTCGTCGGTGAGCTGGTCGTTTCGCGTCGCGCGCGGCTCGCGCGCAGAGCAGCTTCTAAGCGTGGCCACCGAGGCGGCTGCGCCAACGCTGTTGGTTCCGCCCGGCACCGATCCCCGCGCCGAGCCGGCTATCGTGAGCCAGTCCGAGCTCACCGAAAAGAGTTTGCGCGAGCTTCTCGACAACGCGCAACGGCCTATCCTGATTCTTCCTTGATGCAGGCCGCAGCTCCATCGGTGGGAGGGCCTGTGCTGGGTCCCGTGTTCAATTCATCCGGAGGGCAAACATGAACCTCGAACGCGTCTTCAGCCGCAACATCGTACGCACACAATCCTCGGCAACACTGGAGCAGGCCGCGAAACTGATGCGCGATCACCATGTCGGCGCACTGCTCGTCACCGAGCCGGACGATGCCTTGGCGGGAATCGTGTCGGTCGACGACATCGTCGGGGCGAAGGCCGCCGAATTGGCGAGCCTCGGTGGGATGCTGGGCAGCGAGTTGCAGCACGAAGTCGCCCGTGTAGGCGAAAGCGGCGAATTGACCTCGTGACCCGCGACGGATCGCCTTCGCGCGCCGGACTGCCGCTCCCGCCGCTTGCCTGTGCCGTCGGCCGGGCCTACTGGCTGTCACCCGTATTCGGACAGCGTTTCACCGACTGCGACCCAATGCTACCGGATGACCCGCTATTCAGGGCTTGACTTTGGTACCGCCGGCTCTGCTTCGTGTTTCTCCGAACAGTCGGCAAGAGTTGCCGCCGGCCCTCTTTGCCGCGTACATGGCCGCATCGGCGCGCTTGCGAAGCTGCTCTTCGCTCCTGCCGTCGGCCGGATACATCGATGCGCCGATACTGACGGTGACCTGAATCAGGCAGTCCTCGAACCGTACCGGCACGGCGTTCGCGGCAAGCACCTTGTCGAGCACCGCCTGCGCCGCGGCACGCTCGCTGATGCCGGCGAGGATCAGCCCGAACTCGTCGCCGCCGATGCGCGCCACGGTGTCGACTTCTCGAATGCTGCTCTTGGTGCGCCGCGCGACCGCCTGCAGCACCGCGTCGCCGGCGAGATGGCCGAAGCGGTTGTTGGTTTCCCTGAATTGGTCGAGGTCGAGGAGCGCGACGGTGAAGCCTTCCTCGCGCCGTGCCGCCTGGCGGGCCGCCTGATCGATCCGGTCGAGGAACAGCGCCCGATTGGGCAGGTCCGTCAGGCTGTCGTGAGTCGCAGCGTGCTTGAGCTGCTCGACCTGTTGCATACGCTCGGTCACGTCGCGGCCAGCGCAAATGAAATGCGTGATGTGACCGTCCGCGCCGCGCACCGGCTGGATGATCTCCTCTTCGTGGAACAGCTCGCCGTTCTTCCTGCGGTTGAAGAACACGCCGCGGAATCCCCTCCCCTGGAGGATGTCGCTCCATATCTGACGATAAAACTCGGCGTCGTGCGTGCCGGACTTGAGCATCGCGGGCGTGCGGCCCAGGGCCTCGAGGCGCGAATAGCCGGTGAGCGCCTCGAAGGCGGGATTGACATATTCGATGACGCCGTCGGCATTGGTGATCAGCACGGCATCCGGACACTCCTCGGCGATCCAGGTGAAGTGCGCCAGCATTTGAGCGTGCTCCTGATGATCGGATAAGATCCCCGATCGGGACATGGTTCGTGATCAATATTGCGCATCCCCAGGCGGGCGAGTTGACCCACGTCAAAGATCGCACGCAGATACGCGACCTGCCACGGGCACATTCTCACCCACTCATGCACCCCGTTGCGGGCTGCGAACAACTTCCCAGGCGGGTCGCGGCAGGCGCGTTCCGCATTCAGCAGGGGGAGAGCGACAGCCGCCGCAACAATGGCGCCCAGGTCTGCGAACGCTCCGCCCGGTCGGCCGGTCCGGATGCATCGTAGGCGAATACCGACTCAAGCTCATCGGTCTGCAGCGGCTCGTGAGTCCTCAGTTGATGTTCGAGTACCGCCAGGTCCGCGTCGGAAGCGTCGTCGCCCTGCTCGCTCCGGGCGAGGATGCGCTCACGCAATAGCCCTTCGCTCGCAGTGAAGTCGACGATCAAAAATGGGATACCTGCGCGTGCCGCAAGGGCGCCAAACATATCCCGCTGCCTGTGCTGGAGGAAGGTGGCGTCGACGATTACGCTGTGTCCGGCTTCGACGATGATCCGCGCCAGATCGAGGAGCCGCCTGTAGGTCGACTCGGTCGCATCGGGACGATACAGGCCCTCGGCAATGCCCGACCCGGGACGTTCCTTCGGCCTAAGGCCATGGATCCGCTTTCTGTCTACATCGGATCGGATTCGGATCGCGCCGGTCAATTCGAGCAGCGGCTGCGCCAATGTGGTCTTGCCGCTTCCCGAAAAGCCGTGGGTGATCAACACGAAGCTGCGAG
>JBGQGT010000029.1:0-11578 GCA_041497595.1 Gammaproteobacteria bacterium | reverse complement strand
TGACGTCATAATTGCGGATCAGCACCGGATCGATTACCAGTTCCGAAGATGGATAACTCATTGCCCGGACCTATGTATGCGACGACTTCCCCGCGTATTTCCAGGGGAAACTATGACAAACGCCGGACGGGCGGCCTTGACCTGAATCAATCAGGGCTCACGTTCTCCGGCTGCGAGCGAGGTGAAGAATGAATAGCCGCGCGCAGAAACGGCATTCCCCGCGCTGGCTTAAGCCCTGGATGATTGCGGCCGGAGTTGCGGGCGCAGCAGGGATCGTGGTGCTCAACTTCGCAGCGGCACAGTTCGGAGACAGCGTACCCTGGCTTGCAGCCACCGACCTGGTCGTCGATCTTGCCGTTCTCGGCGCGGGCATCTTCGCGGTGGTGAGGGTCGCGATGAGCGCGGAAGTCGAAACGGCGCGAATGCAAAATACGCTCAATGCAACCCAGGCACGTCTGGCCGCTATCGTCGATTCGGCAATGGACGCGATCATCACCGTGGACGAATCCCAGCACATCGTGCTGTTCAATCGTGCCGCGGAGCAGGTGTTTCGCTGCCGCCGCGAGGAGGTTCTGGGCACCTCGCTCGATCGCTTTCTGCCGGCACGGTTTCGCACCGCGCACCGCGGCCACCTCGAGCAGTTCGGGCGCACCGGCGTCACCAGCCGGCGCATGGGTGACGTGACGACGTTATGGGCGCTGCGCGCCGACAGCGGCGAGGAATTCCCGATCGAGGCCTCGATATCGCAGGCGACCGAAGGCGAACGGCCCTTCTACACCGTGATCCTGCGCGACATCACCCTGCGCAAGCAGTATGAGGACGAACTCAGGCGCCGGCAGGACGAACTGCGCGCACTGTCGGCACAGGTGCTCGAGGCGCGCGAAGAGGAAAAGACCCGCATCGCCCGCGAATTGCACGACGAACTCGGTCAGTTGCTCACCGCGCTGAAAATGGACCTTGGCTGGATGCAGGAACGCCTGAAAGGAGACGACGCGGATCTCACCGCCAAGGCGGCAAGGATGGGCGAAACGCTGAATCAGACCGTCACTTCGGTGCGGCGCATCGCCGCCGATCTGCGGCCGCTAATGCTCGATGACCTCGGGCTGCCCGACGCCACCGCCTGGCTGGTGGAGGACTTCGCGCAGCGCTCCGGGGTGAAGTGCGATTTCCGGATGGCGCCCGGAGAGGAACTTGCCGGCCTGGAACGTAACCTGGCGAACACCGTGTACCGTGCGCTTCAGGAATCCCTTACCAACATCGCCCGCCATGCGCACGCCCGCAATGCGTGGGTCCTGCTCGCCGCCGACGATGACGGCATCAGTCTCGAAATCGAAGACGACGGCCGCGGCATCACTGCCGAAGATCTGGCGAAATCACGTTCGCTCGGCCTCAAGGGCATGCGCGAGCGCGTTTCCTACGTTGGCGGCACGCTCGAAGTGGGGCGCGCCCCGCGGGGCGGGACCAGGGTGACATTGCGCGTGCCGCTGAATTCGCGCCGCGAAGGGGCCGGCGCATGATCCGCCTGCTGCTGGCTGACGATCACCAGCTCGTGCGCGACGGGCTCAGGCAAATCCTCGCTGCCGTACCCGACATCGAAGTCGCGGCCGAAGCGGCGACCGGGGATGAAGCGCTGGCGCTGGTGAAGGCCGACGAATTCGATCTCGCGCTGATCGACATGTCGATGCCCGGGTTGGCGGGCATCCAGCTTATCAAGCGCATCAAGCTCGAGAGACCGAAGCTGCGTATCCTGGTCCTGTCCATGCACGGGGAACATCAGTATGCGGCGCGCGCGCTCAAGGCAGGCGCCTCCGGCTACCTCACCAAGGACAGCGCCTCCGAGCAACTTGTCGGCGCCATCCGCAAGGTCGCCTCAGGCGGAGTGCACATTACCGAAGCGGCGGCGGCGAGCCTCATGGCGGACACCGGCAAGGACGACGCGCCTCCGCACACGCAACTCTCCGACCGTGAATTCGAAATTTTTCGCATGCTGGCCGCGGGACGTGGACCGACCGAGATCGCCGGGCAACTTCACCTTTCGGTCAAGACCGTCAGCACGCACAAGACCCACATTCTCGAAAAGATGAATCTGGGCAACGGCGCCGAACTCGTTCGTTACGCACTGGAGCACGGTCTGCTCGATCGCAATCCCGGATCCTGATCCGGCACGGGTAGGAATTTTCCTACCTGCTGCCGTCCATTCATCCTATCCCCGCTTTAAGTGTGCGCCGATACCCTGGCGTAGACGCTCCCCGCACACTGGGCGGCATGAAGAACGCTATTCGCCGCCCCTCCGACCCCAGCCCCCATCTGCGCGTATTCGTCGTGGAGAGTTCGCCTTTGATCCGCGAGCGCCTCGAGGACATGTTGGCTTCGATTGAAGGTGTGTACAGCGTCGGACACGCGGCCGGTGCCGACGAGGCGATCCATGAAATCCTCGATCTGCACCCGCACGCGGTCGTGCTCGACGTGAGGCTGACGCAAGGCACCGGCTTCGATGTGTTGCGGGCGCTGCGTGAGCAGGCGCCGGAAATCGCTGTCTACATGCTGAGTAACTTCGCTACCGAGCCTTACCGGCGTCTGGCGGCGCGTCTCGGCGTCGCCGGATTCTTCGACAAGACCACCCAATTCGAGCACGTGTGCGAGGCCCTCGCCGACCGCGCCGCCCGGACCTTGAACTGACCTGACAACAAAGAAGATAGCCATGTACATTGCTTCGGTCACCAAGCTTCCGCCCGGAGATGCTGCATTGGCGTCCCAGAACCAGTCGTCAGCCAGCAAGCTCGACGTGACTTGCGGGAACTGCAACTTGCGCGAATTGTGCCTGCCGAGCGGCCTGTGCGACGCGGACATGCAACGAATCGAGAAGATCGTGTACGTGAGGCGTCGCATCAAGCGCGGCGAAACGCTTTTCAACGCCGGCGAGCCGTTCAACTCGGTCTATTCGATCCGCGTGGGCTTTTTCAAGACCAGCGTCATCGACAATGACGGGCGCGAACAGGTGATGGGCTTTTTCATGGGCGGGGAGTTGTTGGGCATGGACGGCGTCGGCTCGGGGCGCTATAACGGTACCGCCATCGCGCTCGAGGACAGCGAAGTGTGTGTCATGCCCTTCTCGCTGATCGAGGATGTGGCCAGCAATGTCCGTGCGCTGCAGCGCAACCTGCACTCGGTGCTGGCGCGCGAGATCGTGCGTGATCACGGGGTCATGATGCTGCTCGGGAGCATGTGCGCGGAGGAAAGGCTGGCCGCGTTCCTGCTCAACCTGTCGCAGCGCTTTACCGCACGCGGTTACTCGCCGTGGGAGTTCGTGTTGCGGATGACCCGCGAGGAAATCGGCAGTTACCTGGGCTTGAAACTCGAAACCGTAAGCCGGGTGTTCTCCAAGTTCCAGGACGCGGGGCTGGTAGCGGTGCAGCAGAAGCACATCCGCATCACCGACATTCCGGGATTGCGGGAGATCAACGGCCAGACACGCTAGACGCAGCGGACCGGCGGATCTCACCGTCTCCATCGGCAGCCGGGAACACGGGCATCGTCGATGTCATGCCGGGAGCCTGCGGCCCGGCGTTGTTGCGCGTGTGTGCAGAAATCCCGAATGTCCGTACGCAATCTCAAATACCTGTTTCGTCCGGTCTCGGTTGCCGTGATCGGCGCATCCGACAGGCCCCAGAGCCTCGGCGCCACGGTGATGCGCAACCTGCTCGCCGGGGGCTACGCCGGCACCATCTTCCCGGTCAATCCGAAGCACTCCAGCGTCGCCGGGATGCGCGCCGTCGCCGATATTGGGAGCCTGGACCAGACGCCCGATCTTGCGGTGATCTGCACACCGCCGCAAACCATCCCGGGAATCATTCACCAGCTCGGAGCCAAAGGCACAAAGGCCGCGGTGGTGCTGACCGCCGGTCTGGGTGCGATTACGGATGCACAAGGCCGCACGCTGACGCAGGCCATGCTGGACGCCGCGAAACCGCACCTGCTGCGCATCCTCGGTCCGAACTGCGTTGGCTTGCTGGCGCCGACAATCGGACTGAATGCAAGCTTCGCCCACATCGGCGCGCACCCGGGAAAAATAGCATTCGTATCCCAGTCCGGTGCGCTCACGACGGCATTGCTCGACTGGACGAATTCCCGCGGGATCGGCTTTTCCAATTTCATCTCACTGGGCGATTCCGCGGACGTCGACTTCGGCGACGTGCTCGACTATCTCGCCGGGGATTCCGCGACGACGGCCATTCTTCTCTATGTCGAGGCGATCACGAACGCGCGCAAGTTCATGTCCGCGGCGCGCGCCGCCGCGCGCAACAAACCGGTCATCGCGGTAAAATCGGGGCGTGTTGCGGAAAGCGCCAAGGCTGCCGCCTCCCATACCGGGGCACTGGCCGGTTCGGACGACGTCTACGATGCCGCTTTTCGTCGCGCCGGAATGCTTCGCGTCGAGTCCACGTTCAATTTGTTCGTGGCGGCAGAAACGCTGGCGCTGGCCCGCCCGTTTCGCGGAGACCGGCTGACCATCATGACCAACGGCGGCGGTCCGGCAGTCATGGCGACCGATGCGCTGATCCTGGGCGGCGGCAGGCTGACTCAACTCGCGGATGAGACCCTGCAGCGCCTGGACCACTATCTTCCCGCCACCTGGTCCCGCGGCAATCCCGTGGACATCGTCGGCGACGCCCCGGCGGAGCGCTATGTCCGGACGCTGCAGGACCTCCTCGCCGACCCGCAGTCGGACGCAGTCCTGCTGATTCATGCGCCCACCGCAATCGTCCCGAGCGACGCGATCGCCGCAGCCTGCGTACCGGTCGCCCAGGCGGCGCAGCGCAACGTCTTGTTCTGCTGGTTGGGCGCGGCCGCAGTGGAGAAGGCCCGGCGCACCTTTATCGAGGCGGGTCTCCCCTCTTACGACACGCCGGAGGACGCCGTGTACGCCTTCCTGAAGATGGCGGAGTTTCGCCGCAATCAGGAATCCCTGATGCAAATACCTCCATCCGCGCCCACGGACTTCAGCGCCGATGTCGACACGGCCCGGACAATCGTCGGCAAAGCCCTCGACGAGGGGAGAGAAATCCTGACCGAGGTCGAAGCGAAGGATGTCCTCCGAACCTACGGCATCCCGGTGGTGGCTACCCGAATCGCGACCTCGCCCGAGAATGCAGTGCGATTGTCAGGTGAGATGGGTTTTCCGGTTGCGCTGAAGATCCTTTCGCCGGACGTGACCCACAAATCCGATGTCGGCGGCGTCGCATTGAATCTCGAGTCGGGCCAGGCGGTGCGGGAAGCGGCGCAGGCAATGGAAGCACGCCTGCGCCGACTGCGTCCCGAGGCGCGCCTGACCGGTTTCACGGTGCAGCCAATGGCGCAGCGCCCGGGCGCCCATGAACTGATCATCGGCGCCGCAACCGATGCCACCTTCGGCCCGGTGATCCTGTTCGGCCAGGGAGGAACGGCGGTGGAAGTGATTGCCGACCGGGCCGTGGCGCTGCCGCCGCTTAACGTTGCGTTGGCACGCGAAGTCATCTCCCGCACAAGGATATCGAGGCTGCTGGCCGGATATCGCGACCGGCCGGCAGCCGACCAGGACGCCATTTGCGGCGTGCTGATCCGGACGGCACAGCTCATCGCCGACATACCGGAGATCGTCGAGCTCGATATCAATCCGCTGCTGGCCGATGCTCGAGGGGTCGTCGCCCTCGACGCACGCATCCGCGTCGCGCCTGCCCGGACCAGCGGAACCGAAAGGTTTGCCATCCGCCCCTACCCGGAGGAACTGGAGGAAACGGTTTCCCTAAGCGGCAGACGCGTCCCGCTGCGCCCGATCCGCCCGGAGGATGAGGCCCGGCTCAAGCAGCTCATCGATCAAAGCAGGCCGGAGGACATATACTTCCGATTCTTCGGGGCGGTACGCGAACTGCCTCATTCCCAACTCGCCCGCTTCACGCAGATCGACTACGACCGCGAAATGGCATTCGTCGCGATAGGCGCGGATAACGAGTTGCTGGGGGAAGTGCGGACCGTAACGGACCCCGATAACGAGCAGGCCGAATTCGGCATTCTGGTCAGATCGAGCGCGCAGGGAAAAGGGCTCGGCCATGCCCTGCTGGAGAAAATGATCCGTTATTGCCGCGCCCGCGGAACCAAAGAACTGTTCGGCGACGTCCTCCCCACCAACTCACGGATGCTCGAACTCGCCGAGAATCTTCACTTTCAGCGTGGCCGCCCTCCGGACGATGGGGTGGCGCGGATTTCACTCAAACTCTGAATGTCCTCATTCTCCTTCTCTCTCTACGTCGGCGCGGCTTGCAGCGGAATCCGGGACGGATTCAGTACCCTCTTCGGCTCTTGCCAGTTGCGCACGCAGTTCGGCTTCAGCCTGGTACCAATCGTCCTCGGGTGAACCCTCGTTGAAGCCACGCGCTTCCGCACGGTGGTACGCAGCGGTCGCCACCATCTCGTGCCATGCTTCGTCACTGAATTCGCTCCGTGAGTCCGCGGTCTTTTGATGTATGGTCCCGACCACCCGCTTCGGCTTCGTTTTGCTCTTGGTTGCATGCCGTGCGTTGCGCGCAATCCCGCGACTTCTGTGCCTTTGTGCGGTAGTCATGATTATTCCCCTCCAGTCTTCATCGGCCGCATGGACATCAAGCCGGTTTCTACTGACTCAATGTAATGATGAACCACTGGGGGGCATCCGCACAACCCCGGGCGACAAAGGGCGGCGTTCGTCCATGGCGCCGGATCATCGCGTCCAATCGATTCGCACCAGATACTCGTCCTGGCTGTACTTGATATCCAGTTTGCCCTGATAGGCGTGATGCAGGGCCTCACCGATACGGCGCGCAAGATGCACGTCGGTGGTGGTGACGGTGATCACGCCGCCCTTCTCAATGATGTCCATGATGCGCTGGAGCGGGTGGTCCGCTGCTTCCCGCTGTTCCTCGTTTCGGAGCAGGTGCCGGATTTCGTCCCGATGCGTGCCGAGAAACTCCCCGGACAACGTTACGTATCCCGCGGGATAGCCGTCCCTGATGCGCTGGCATGCGGGACACAGATGCTCGTGTGCCTTCTCCGGCCGCGGAGCCCGCTGCCATCGGCCCCTGTGGTACACGACACCGCACTGCGGGCAGAGCGCCGGCTCCGGCGGTTTGCTGCGAGCCAGATAAGGATCATGTACGACCTCCTCGACCTGGCGGTCGCGGTGCCCCTTTGCGTGCGCCCTGGGTTCCTTTTCTCTCACGCCTTCCCCCTGTTGTTATTACGCATCGGTCCCACGCCCCTCATGAAGCTTTGCGTTTCAAAGCATCTTCTTTCTGACTTCGACTTCGCGTTTGTGCTCTCGCGACACCATGGTGGCAAGCGCCGACATCTCTTCGGCAAGCAGGGACAGCACGTCGTCAGCCGCGACGATCCCCACCAGCGCGCCGCCGGCGTCCGTCACGGGCACACGCCGCACGCCCTTCGCGCGCATCAATTCGATGGTTTCCGCAACGCCCGCGTTCTCGCGCACCGCCAGGAGTTCCCGGTTCATCACGTCGCCCACCTGGATTGCGTCCGCGTTGAGCCCGAGAGCCAGCACTGCCACCACGATATCGCGGTCGGTAACGATCCCCGCCGGCACGCGCCGGCCGTTCGGCTCGTCGACAACGACAATGCTGCCCACGTGATGCTCGCGCATGAGTTGTGCAGCGCGCTTAGCCGTCGTGTCGCGGCCGGTGAATACGACTTCACGACTGCAGATTTCGCCGATCGCCATAATCATTCCCTCCCTTTGTACTCACATTCCGATTTTTCTGCCGAGCAGGCTCATTGCCTTGACCCGGATTAACGTGGAAACTGGGCCGGCGCGCAACCGCGGTATCGCCCCGAGGCGGGCCGGTGGCGGCACGTTCCGGCATCCATTGCTCGCCCGCCCTTTCACCGAAGGGAAGATCGCTCAGGTGTTTCAACGACAAGTCTCTCGACCTCGCACCCTCCTCGCTCATCTGGTGCGCAGGACGCTTGACCCGCCAGCACAAATGAGAACGTTCCTGCAAACGATTCCCTGTTTCGCACCTTGAAGGAAGACTAAAGTGGAGACCGGTAAAGCATCACCAGTGCGGCTTTGCGTCACACAAATCTCCTGTTTACTGTCGAGTATGAGTCTCAGATGAGACTTCAGCTTGATCCATATCAAGCCCGCAACCGGTCTGCATCAGCCATCACGGCCGCCCGGTGATCGCCTCCCGGTGATCGCCAGACCGCTCCCGGAGGGCGCATAAGTTGGTTCGGCGAAGGCATGGTTCAACGGCGGACCATTGCAAACCGTGCCGTCATTGACTTTTGTCAACGTACGGTTGCCAGTCGCGGAGCAAATTGCCATCCGAGGATGATGAAAATATTGTAATCCCAACGACAAACAGGAGAATCCGGATGGCTACCGAGACTGTTGCAGCGAAAGACAAGTTGATAACTGATTTCAAGGCCGTGATGGCCGATGCCGAGGAATTGCTGAATGCGACCGCCAACCAGGCCGGCGAGAAAGTAACGGCGGTGAGAGGGCGCGTCCAGGAAAGGCTTCGCCTGGCGCGGGGGGCGCTCGATCACGCCGAAGCGGCGGTGGTGAACAGGACCAGGGCAGCGGCACGCGCGACCGACGGGTATGTGCACGAGCATCCCTGGACCATTGCCGGCGTATGCGCGGGAGTGGGACTCCTGATCGGGATGTTGATCAGCCGCAGATAGTGCGATGGCTGGGACCGCGGAACGCGCCTGCAGGAGGAAGCCTTTGGGTCGTACCGTCACGTCAAATTGACGCGCTCGAGGTAGTCCGGCACTTTGCAGCGCCAGCGTTTCTGTTCTTCAATGCGATGGCGCAGCGCGTCCGCAGCGGTCGGTTCGCCGTGAGTAATGAAGGTTTGCCTGGGCGGCGCCTGGAAATTGTCCAACCAATCCAGTATCTCCGCGTAATCGGCGTGCGCGGATAGATTCGAGAGGATCTGTACTTCCGCCCGCACCGGCACATATTCGCCGTGGATCTTGACGCTCTCCGCGCCGTTGAGCATCGCGGCACCGCGTGTTCCCGCCGCCTGGAAACCCGCGAACAAGATGGTGTTTTTCGGATCCGGCGCGAACGCCTTCAGATGGTGGACCACCCGCCCTCCGGTCGCCATGCCGCTCGCGGCCAGGATGATCATCGGACCGGCGGCCGTATTGAGCCGTTCCGACTCTTCCACGGTATTGACGATCCTTGCCGCGCGGCACATCGCGTTGCATTGGTCCGGCGAGAGACGGTGCTCCGAAGGATGGTGGTGGAAAATGCGTGTAGCGTCCACCGCCATTGGACTATTGAGGTAGACAGGCACGTCGGGAATGGCACGCTTAATCTTGAGAAGATGAAGGTAATACAACAACTCCTGTGCGCGTCCGACCGCGAACGTCGGAACGATTACCACCCCACCCCGCTCGATGGTGCGGTTGATGATCTCCGCGAGTTTGACGGCGGGGTCGGATGGGTCGTGGCGGCGGTCGCCGTATGTCGACTCGACCACCAGATAGTCGGCCTGCCGGATGGCGGTGGGCGCGGGCATCACCAGATCATGCGGACGCCCGAGGTCCCCGGAGAACAAAACGCGGAGCCCGGCGTACGTCAACTCGACGAACGCGGCGCCCAGGATATGGCCGGCACGGGCAAGCCGCAGTACCAATCCGCCACCCAGATCGACCTCCTGGTCGAAGGCAATCGGGGAAAGCCGGGACAGACAGCGCCTTGCATCGTCCTCGGTGTAGAGCGGCAACGCGGGCGAGTGCTTCGAGAAACCGCGCCGGTTTGCAAGCTCCGCCTCTTCCTCGTGCAGGTGCCCGGAGTCGGGCAGAAGGATTTCGCACAGATCCTTGGTGGCACTGCTGCAGTAAACCTTGCCATGAAAGCCGTTTTTCACAAAAAGCGGCAGATAACCGCTGTGGTCGATGTGCGCGTGGGTGAGGACAACCGCTTCGACTGATCGCGGATCGATCGGCAGGGGTTCCCAGTTCCGAAGGCGCAGCTGCTTGAGTCCCTGGAACAGGCCGCAGTCCACCAGGACACTCTTGGACCCGACGCTGATCAGGTACTTCGAGCCCGTAACCGTGCCGGTAGCACCCAGGAAAGTCAGTTGCATCAGGTCAACGGCCAGGTTCCATTTCCTGCTCGGCCTTTTCGTGTTCGATCATCTGCTCCATCATCATCTGCAACATGTCCATGCGATCTTCCATCTTCTTGTGTTTCTTCATCATCATGCCGCCCTTGTCTCCGCCGCCGTCCTCCATCATGGACTCACCCTGATCCTTTTTGGCCTTGGCCACCATGTCACCGCCCTTCATCGCTGCACCCATGCGGCCCATCATCTTCATGCCATCGTGCATGGATTGCATGTGCTCCCGCATGAGTTTTTGGCGCTCCTGTCGATTCTTGGCTGAATGGATTTTTTCCATCTGCTCCTGCATCTTTTTCATTTTTTCCTGCATTTTTTCCATCTTCATTCCCGCAGCCTTATCGTCCTGCGTGGAAGCTGCTTGCTGCTGATCGGCGCCCGAATGATGGGCGGAATGATCTTCTTCGTCTGCCGCCTGCACCACGGGTGCGGCAAGCAGGGACGCCAGGAAAATCGAAAGCGTGAATTTGTTCATTTGCACTCTCCTTCAATGAAGTCTGTCACTGGAGCAACGTCAGCGCCCGTCAATATCATTGCGCCTCTTCAGATATTCGTCTCGCGACAACTCGCCCCGTGCATAGGCCTGATCCAGCAAGTCGCGCGCGGAAGGTTAACGCCGGTCCGATCACGACGCGTTGACGCACGTCAAGATTCGATTGACGGTTTCCGGCTTCTGAACAGGCGGTAACGTCTTGTACCGATTGACGGACACCGGCGCACCACCACCAGCATTGACTATCCCGGTTAATCCCGCATCAGCCATGTGTAGAGCGGACACCAATCGGCAATCCCGCTGGCGAGCGGCAGCAGACCGATGAGCCCTATTCACGGTACGGCATATTTCCGGCCCCGGGAACCGGTCGACGTCCGACCCGCTGAAGCACGACTATTGACGGTCGTCCTCTTCCCGCCTCGGGCACCCGACCGGCCGGTCTACCGGGTCGAGAGGGCACCGATTGATTTCGACCGACGTCTGCTGAAAAAAACAGGTCAAAGCGCTGGTGGCGGCGGTCAGCGCCCAGAATACAAAGAAGCCGATCGAGTACATCGCGGTGCGGCTCCAGGCGACCGGTTCCCCGAAGACAATGAGTTTCTGCGGATCGAATGCGGTGAAGAACACGACCTCGGCCACGCCTGCGACGATAAACGAAGGCCAGAGTATCCAGATGAGTTTCTCCCGGATCATGGTTGAGCCCCTTCCGGCGCCATCGCCGGCAGCTGAATGCTTTCCTGGGTTGCGGCGTCCCAATCCCCTGTGAGGCGCCAGTTTCGATCGCCATCCTCAAGAAACAAATTCCAGCGCCCGCTTGCGGTCGCCGGCAGTCCGCCCTCGTACCAGCCGTTGGCGCCGCTTCTCAGCCTGGTCTCGCGATCGAGGCCGGCGCGGGTGCGATGAACCAGTCTCAACACCAGTT
>JBGQGT010000028.1:0-11685 GCA_041497595.1 Gammaproteobacteria bacterium | reverse complement strand
CATCGTGATCGAGAACTTTCGTCCGGGCGCGCTGGAGAAATGGGGGCTGGGGTGGGACAAGCTGTCGCAGTTGCACCCGGGCCTGGTGATGGTGCGCTTGTCGGGCTATGGCCAGACCGGCCCGTACCGCGAGCGCGCGGGCTTCGGCGCGATCGGCGAAGCGATGGGCGGCCTGCGCTATGTCACCGGCTATCCGGACCGGGCGCCGGTGCGCGTGGGCATCAGCCTGGGGGATGCGGTCGCGTCGCTCTACGGCGTGATCGGCGCGCTGATGGCGCTGCGCCATCGCGAGGTCAGCGGCGGCCGCGGGCAGGTGGTGGACGTGGCCCTGTACGAAGCGGTATTCAGCCTGATGGAGAGCCTGCTCCCCGAGTACGACATGACCGATTTCGTCCGGGAACGCAGCGGCGCTTCGCTTCCGGGCATCGTGCCTTCGAATACCTATACGACCCGCGACGGCAAATACGTCGTTATCGGCGCCAACGGCGATGCGATCTTCAGGCGCATGATGACGGCGATCGGGCGCGAGGATCTCGGCAATGATCCGGCGCTCGCGCGCAACGACGGGAGGGTGGCGCGCACCGCGGAACTCGACAAGGTGATCGGCGACTGGTGCGCGGCGCACGACCTCGATCACGTCCTGGAGGTGCTCGCCGCCGCGCAGGTGCCGTCGGGAAAAATCTACGACATCGCCGATATGGTGAAGGACCTGCACTACCAGGCGCGCGGCATGATCGAACAAGCACGGCTCCCGGACGGCGAGCCGATGAAGGTGCCCGGAGTGGTGCCGAAGATGGCAGAGACGCCGGGAGGCACGCGCTGGCTCGGTCCGGGCCTGGGGGAGCACACCGGTGAAGTGCTCGCCCAACTCGGCTACGATGCGGCGAGGATCGCTGACCTGAAATCCCGCGGCGTCATCTAGCGCCGCGAGAGAGCCCATCGCAACGGGGCTGGAACAGGGAGGACGAGCATGATGTTGGTCAAGGACATACCCAAAATCAAGGACTGGCCCGAGGGCGATAAGGCCAGTTAGTGCCCGCATCGCCCGCATGACGGGGCCGGTCGGGAATAAAATAGAGTCTCGTTAGATCATAGAGTTGCGTAACAAAGTAGGGCGCAGAACGACGGCGCCCTTCATTTTTGTTGACAACATAACAATGTTATGTAGAATAACGATGTCATAAATAGGAACAATGATCACAATAATTAGTTAACTAATTGATGTAACGAATATATAAAGGATTTCAGAGGAGGGTGGGGACATGGTGGCATCGCTCAGTAATTGGTTCGGGGAGTGGGTCTTTTCCGGGGGCGGCTGGACCCGGCTGCTCCTTCTTCTGGTTCTCATGGTAGGCCTTCTTCCCGGCTGCTCGGTACGCCAGATGGCCATCAACAAGGCCGGCGATGCCCTGGCTTCCAGCGGCACCACATTCGCGGCCGACGACGATCCCGAACTGATACGCGATGCTGCTCCGTTCAGCCTGAAGCTGATGGAAAGCCTGCTCGCGGAAAGTCCGCGCCATCGCGGCCTGCTTTACGCCACCAGCAGCGGCTTCACCCAATACGCTTACGCGTTCGTCCACCAGGACGCGGACCGGCTCGAAGACCAAGACCTGGCGGCCGCCTCGGAGCAACGCAGCCGCGCCCAAAGAATGTATCGCCGCGCCCGCGATTACGGGTTGCGCGGCCTCGAAGTAGCCCATCCAGAATTCAGCCGCAAGCTTCGCCTGGATCCGAAATCCGCGGTGCGCAACGCTCGCAAGGACGATGTGCCGTTGCTGTACTGGACGGCGGTGTCGTGGGCCGCGTTGATCTCGCTGTCGAAGCACGACCCCGATCTGGTCGCCGACGTACCGGTGGTGGAAGCGCTCATCGATCGCGCGGCTGCGCTCGACGAGGCCTACGACTCCGGAGCAATCCACAACTTCCTTATCACTTACGAAATGGTGCGCCAGGGAGGCACGGGCGACCCGGCCGCCCGCGCGCGCCGCCACTTTGACCGCGCCGTGAGTCTGACCGGCGGCTTGCAGGCGGGGCCCTATGTGTCGCTGGCGGAGTCGGTTGCCGTCCCCAGGCAGGACCGCCGTGAATTCGAAGCGCTGCTCAAGCAGGCGCTCGCGATCAAACCCGACCAGCGGCCCGAGTGGCGCCTGGCCAACACCGTGATGCAGCGGCGTGCGCGCTGGCTGCTGGCGCAAGCCGATCAACTCTTTGCCGAATGAGGGAGCCACCATGAACGACATTGCCCGTATCGATACGCAACGCCGGCGCCTGTGTTTCGCGGCCGTAGTTGCAAGCGCGCTTCCGGCGCTGGCGTTGCAGCACCAGGCGCAGGCCGCGGACGCCGTGCGCATCCGCCTCGGCACGCTGGCGCCGAAGGGTTCGAGTTATCACCGCGCGCTGCAGGAAATGGGAGAGAGGTGGCGCAAGGCGCAAGGGGGTGGGGCCACCTTCACCATTTTCGCCGACGGCACGCAGGGCGGCGAGGCGGACATGGTGCGGCGCATGCGCGTGGGCCAGCTCAACGCCGGGCTGCTGTCGGTGATCGGCCTGCTGGAAATCGACCGTTCGGTGATGGCGCTGCAGTACATGCCGATGGTTTACCGCAACTGGGATGAAGTGGATTACGTGCGCGACCGGCTGGCGCCGATGCTGGAAGCGCGCCTGCTGGAGAAGGGTTTCATCGTGCTGTTCTGGGGAGACGGCGGCTGGGTGCGCTACTTCTCCAACAAACCGGCGCTGCGCCCGGCGGATTTCCGGCGCATGAAGATGTTCGTCTGGAGCGGCGACACGCAGCAGGTGGAAATCATGAAAAGCATGAACTACCAGCCCGTGTCTATCGAAGTCGCCGACATTCTTCCCGGGCTGCAGACGGGTCTGATCGACGCGGTGCCGGCCACGCCATTCTTCGCGCTTGCCGGCCAGTTCAACGGCCCGGCGCCTTATCTTCTGGATGTCAAGTGGGTTCCGATCGTCGGCGCATGCGTCATGACCAGGAAAGCCTGGGATGCGATGTCCGAGACCGCGCGCGAGGAACTCAAACGGGCGGCAGCGCAGGCCGGCGCCGAGATTCGCAGCCGCGGGCGCGCAGAGGACCTCGAGTCGATCGAGGCGATGAAGCGGCGGGGACTGAAGGTGGCGACGATGACTCCCGAGATCGAAGCCGAGTGGCGCCGGACCGCGGAAGAAGTCTATCCGCGCATTCGCGGCGCCGCGGTTCCCGCCCCGATTTTCGATGAGGCCCTGCGCCTGGTCGCCGAGTTCAGGGCGTCCGGGCTGGCGCGCAAATGAGCATCGCGATGACGCTCGATGCCAAACCGGCCGGCGTGATTCCGGCGATGAACGCGAATGGCGCGCTCGTCGCCGGCGAGAACCTGCTGGTCGCGCTGGCGCTGACGGCATTGGCGCTGCTGCCGGTCGCCGAGATCTTGCTGCGCGCGGTTTTCCACGTCGGCATTCCCGGCGCGGCGACGCTGACACAGCACCTGGTCCTGGTCGCCGGCATGCTGGGCGCGGCGATCGCCGCGCGCGAGAACCGGCTGCTTTCCTTGTCCAGCCTTCCGCTAATTTTGCGCGGCTGGATGCGGCCGGCCGCACGCGCGCTGAGCGGCTGCGTCGGCGCGCTGGTGTCGGCCCTGCTCGCGGTGGCGAGCACCCAGTTCGTCATCACGGAAAAGCTCGCGGGCAATCTGCTGATCGAAGGCCTGCCGGTGTGGGTGGTACAGGCGATCTTGCCGCTGGGATTCGCGCTGATCGCCGTGCGCCTGATCCTGCATGCGGGCGACGATTGGCGGATTCGTGTCACGTGCGCCGCCGTGGCGCTGTGTGCCGCGGTGCTGGCCGCCTATGGGCCACTGCCCGCGGAAGCGTTGCGTTTTCCCGCGCTGATCGGTCTGCTCGTGGCAACTGTCCTTGGTGCGCCGGTGTTCACCACGCTGGCGGGGGCGGCGCTGATCCTGTTCTGGGGCGACGGGCTGCCGATCGCCTCGATTCCGATCGATGTCTACCGGCTCACCGTGAATCCGTCGCTGCCCGCGATCCCGTTGTTCACGCTGGCCGGCTATTTCCTTGCGGAGGGCGGCGCACCGGCGCGGCTCGTGGCGGTGTTCAAGGCGCTGGTGGGTGGATTGCCCGGCGGTTCGGTGATCGTCGTGGTGGCGACCAGTATGTTGTTCACCGCGTTTACCGGCGCCTCCGGCGTGACCATTCTCGCGCTCGGCGGGTTGCTGATGCCATTGCTGCTGGCGACGCGTCAAGACGAAGGCAAGGCGCTCGGGATCATTACCAGCGCCGGATCGCTCGGCGTGCTGCTGCCCCCGAGCCTGCCGCTGATCCTTTACGCCGTCGTGGCGCGCGTGCCGATGAAGGACATGTTTCTAGCCGCGCTGCTGCCGGCGCTGTTGATTGCCGCCATTCTCGCCGCCTACGCGGCGCGCCACGAAGTCAGAAACGCGGCCGCACGCTTCGATGCCGTGCAGTCCTGGCGCGCGATCAGCGCGGCGAAGTGGGAGCTGCTGCTGCCGGTGGTCGCATTCGTTGCGCTTTTCGGCGGTTTCGCCACGCCGGTCGAAGCCGCCGCCATGACCGCGACCTACGCGTTCGTCACAGCGGTGCTGGTGCGCCGCGAACTGCACATCGTGCGCGATGTCCCGCGGGTGGTGGCCGAGTGCGGGCTGCTGGTGGGCGGCGTGCTGCTGATACTCGGAGTCGCACTTGGCTTCACCAATTATCTGGTGGACGCGCAGTTGCCGGATCGGGTGGTCGAGTGGGCCACCGGCACGATCGAATCGCGCTGGGTGTTCCTGCTGGCGCTCAACGGCTTCCTGCTGGTGGTCGGCTGCCTGATGGACGTTTTCTCCGCCATCGTGGTAGTGGCGCCTCTGCTGATCCCGGTGGGACTGGCCTTCGGCATCGACCCGCTGCATCTCGGCGTGATCTTCCTGGCCAACATGGAACTCGGATTCCTGACGCCGCCGGTGGGGATGAACCTGTTCTTCGCTTCTTACCGCTTCGGCAAACCTATCGCCGAAGTGTGCCGCGCAGTGGTCTCGTATTTCCTGGTCATGGCAATAGGCGTCATCGCCATTACCTATCTGCCGGCGCTGACTACCTGGCTCCCCGCATTGTTCCGCGGCTGAAGCCGCAACCGTTCAACCGCAACCCACACACAAGGAGGAGAGACTAATGGAAACGACCATGGCAGTGAACCGGATCGCAACGCAGGACACTTGCTTCGATGCGCTCGGGACCGACCCGGACTTCGAGACGGACGCCGACGACAGCGTGCGCGAGGCGTACGAGTTTCTCGGCGCCGTCGGATTTGGAAAGGACGGAGCGCGCTCGCTGGCGGTCGACATGATCGAGCTGGCCTGACTGCGAACAATCGACCCGAAAGGCGGCCATGACTTCCGAAGAGTACGTCATCTACTTTGCGCTTGGAGTGGTGCTGTTCCTGGCAGGACACCAGGTCTACTTCTGGTGCCAGCGCTATCCGCTGCTGCCGCCGCGGGTGTTTCGTCCGGCGATCGACGAGCTGATCCCGTACCGGCCGGAATGGGTGTGGATCTATAGCATCCTCTATTACATCGTGATCGTGGCGGCGTTTTTCATCGTGGATTCGGAGCGCGAGTTCCTGCAGATCGCATCAAGTTATGCCCTGCTGCTGGCTGCGCAGATGCTGATCTTCCTGGCGTTTCCGGTCGCCACGCCGCGCGCCTGGCGCAAGCGCAACCTGCGCCGCACCTGGTCCGAGAAATTGCTCGCCCTGGTGCAGAAGGCGGACATGCGCTCGAACAGTTTTCCCAGTATGCACACCTCGGTCGCAACACTGACGGCGTTGCACCTGTATCCGTTGGTCGGCGAGCTGGTGCTGGCGTTCCCGGTGCTGATCGGGTTGAGCTGTCTGTTCACCAAGCAGCATTACCTGATGGACATCCCCACCGGCGCGTCGCTCGGTTACGCGGTTTTCATGCTTGCGCGGATGGTTGCCTGAGGGCCAAATCATGAGATCACGGGAAGCCACGATCGGCGAACGCATCCTTGGCGCCGCCTCTGTCCGGGCCGGTTATCGCGTCGTGCTGGCCGACGATGCGGACGGCGTGCGGCAGGCGCAGCGGCTGCGCTTCGAGGTCTTCAACCTGGAGCTCGGGGTCGGCCTGGCGCGCGCCTACGGCGCCGGGCTGGACGAGGACGAGTTCGATCCGCGCTGCGATCACCTTCTGCTCGAGCACTGCGACAGCGGGACGATCGTGGGCACCTACCGGCTGCTGCCCGGACTGCGCGTCGCGAGCGTCGCGGGTCTGTATTCGGCGAAGGAGTTCGATCTCACGGCGTTCGGGCCGGTGCTGCGCGAACTGGCGGAACTCGGCCGCGCGTGCATACAGCGACGGCACCGCAACCTGACCGCGCTCGGGCTGTTGTGGCGCGGCATTGCCGAGTACGCGGCGAGCCACGGGCTGCACTACCTGATCGGCTGCAGCTCCTTGCATACCGTCGATCCCGCGGTGGGCGCGGCGCTGTATCGCAATCTTGCCTGGCAGTACCTCGCGCCCGAGCGATTCCGCACCCTCCCGCGGCCCGGCTATGCCTGTCCCCTCGAAACATCGGTGGGAGTTGCCATCGATCCGCCCAAACTGCTGTCCGCGTATCTGTCTCTGGGTGCGCGCATCTGCGGGGCACCGGCGATCGATCGAGAGTTCGGCAGCATCGATTTCCCGACCGTCCTGGACCTCGAAACGCTGGCGCCCAGGCTGCAGCGATTCGCCGCGGAAACGGAGAAAGACGCATGAGCGGCGCGGCCACGAAACTCGCAGTCGGCGCCCGCCATGGCGGCGGGTGCGCTCAGGGTCCGCCGCCGGCGCCGGCGCGTGCGTGGCGCATGCTGTACATCGCCGCGTTGTTCCTGCTGTTCGCGCTGTTCACAGTGGCGGTCACCGTGTTTGCATCGGTGCGGCGGCGCGAGCGCTTCACGCGCTGGTGGGCACGCATGGTATTGCGGTCGCTTGGTGTCAGGCTGATATGCGGCCGGAGCCCGGGCTTCGGCGCGGGGCCGGCGCTGCTCGTCGCCAATCACGTTTCCTCGATCGATCCGATCCTGATTTGCGCCATCCAGCCGGCCTGCTTCATCGCCAAGTCGGAACTGGGCAACAGCGCGTGGCTGAGATGGCTGCTCGCCGAGGCCGGCACGATATTCATCGATCGCCGCAAACGCGACGACGTCCTGCGTGCGCTGGCCGCAATGCACGAAGCCTTCGATGCCGGCGAGCGGGTCGCGCTGTTTCCGGAGGCCACCATCTGTGCAACGGCGGAATCTCGTCCCTTCAACTCGGCGCTGCTGGAACCGGGAAACGATGGCGTGCCGCTTCACTTTGTCGCGCTGAGCCTGACGCGCTCCGACGGGGCGCCCTGCCCGGAAGCCGACTTTCCCCGGGGACGCAGTTTCGCCGCGGGTTTCTGGCGCCTTGCGGGCGTTTCCGCCCTGGTGGCCCGCGTCGAGGTCTCGGGACCCTTCGATTTCTCGGGCGTAAATCGCAAGCGCATCGCGCATTCCGCGCACGAGACCATCCATTGCGCGCTGTCCGGCCGCGCGACCGCACCGGCGCCGCGCAAACCGGCGCCGTCCGCAATCAGATGATCGCACTGTGATCGGGGGAGCCACGGCATGTTATTGATGAGCGCGACTGCAAGGAGGAAAGTGGCATTGTTGTTCGGGTGCGTACTCGACACGGTGCGGGATTTTTCCGCGCTTCGCCGCCGCCATGCGGGGGAATGGGGCAGCCCGCGCACCCTTCGCGAATTGGGATATCGGATCGCTCAACCCGCGATGGCTGCCTCGTTATGCTATGCGCTGGTGCAAGGCCCGGCGCTGGCCGAAGGCGTGGATATCGGGGCGGGTTTTGGAATGGTCAGCCATCAGCATGGAGTCGAAGGCGGATGGGATGTCCAGGTCGGATACGAATTCAAGGAGACGGAACGCTTCAGCCTCGGCGTACAGTGGCAGTGGTTCAACGGCTGGACCTCCGAAAGCAGGTTGGGCGACGTGGAGGGCATGGCTTTCCGCTCCAACGCCTTGTACCTGACCGCGCGGCCCAGGCACGAAGCATTGCGATGGCTGCAACTGAAGGCCGGGCTCGTCAACGCCAATTACAAGATAGCGGAGTACGACGGCGCCGCAGGCACAGTGGTGGTCAGGAGCGATCGCAGCGGCGAGACCGGGCTGGCGCTCGGCCTGGGTCTGGTGTTCGGCTCGGACAAGGTCAGGGTCCACCTGCTGGACTATCAGCGCTATTCATTCGCCGGCGAGAGTTTCGATGCCTTCGGCATTTCGCTGGTGTTGCTGGCAGGCGGCCATTGACCGGCAGGACCGGTTATCCGGGAGGGGTCATCACGGCCGCGAGCCGGTATGCTATGTATTGACGAGGAGCGATTCGAGATGCTTGAAGACGGGGACCACGGCGCCGCACCGGTAGCCAGGAAGTCGCGATCGAGACTGCGGCGCGAACGCGACAAACAGCGCATGCGTGAGCGGGTGCTCGACGCTGCGCGCGAGCTGTTTGCGGTGCACGGCTACGAGGCCGTGACGATGCGCAAGATCGCCGAGCGCATCGAGTACACGACCACGATGATCTACCAGCACTTCCCCGACAAGGAGACGCTGATCCGGGAGATCGTCGCGCACGACTTCCAGTCTTTCGGGCAGGAGTTCCGCCGTTGCGCCCAGATCGCCGATCCGATCGCACGCATCCTGGCCATGGCCCGGGTGTTCGTGGACTTCGGCGTGCAGCACCCGAATCATTACCGGCTCATGTTCATGTCGCCGCCGTCCTCGGAAATGAAGGAGGCCAATCTCGCCGCGATCCAGGCCGATCCGGCGCAGGACGTCTATACCTTCTTCAAGGCGGCGATCGAGGAGGCCATGCGCAAGGGCCTGCTGCGCCCGGAACTCGACGACGCGGAATTGCTGGTGCAAAGCCTGTGGTCGGGCATGCACGGGGTGGTGTCGCTGCACATCGCGAAGGGCAGGGACCCCTGGATAGAATGGCGTAGTCTGGACCGCATCTCTTCGCTACTGATCGAACTGCTGTTGCGCGGTTTGAAGAAGGACTGACAAGCGGAAAACCGTAGCGGGAAGTGAGTACCGCCTGGGGAGGGCGGACCATGATCCACCTGCACAAGCTGGGCCGGAAGTATCTCGATTTCGAATTCCCGGTGAAGAACGAGGCGCGCCTGCGCATCGTCGAACGTCCCGGCATATGGATGAATCGTGCCGCACTGGACCATCTGCTCGGCGACATGCGGCAGGTGGTGAAGACTGTCATTCCCGCCGGTCTCGACTACGGCGTGCTCAGCGGTGACAGTCGGCAGCTCGGCAGCGCCATCCTCTCGATCCTCTACGACCAGGCGAGCCGCAAGCCCATCGCCTTCAACGCCTACTCCTTTCTCGACGTCGAAGTTCACGGCCGCCGCGTTAACGTCCTGCACCTCGGGCTCATCATGGTGGACCCGGCGTTCCAGGCGCAGGGATACACCTGGGTGGTCGTCGGGCTGCCCTGCCTGCTGGTTTTCCTGAGGAGCGGCATGAGCCCGGTGTGGATCACCAGTGTGACCCAGGTACCCGCGATCGTCGGCAAGGTCGCTGAGGCTTTCGCCGACGTCTACCCGTCGCCCTCCGGCAAGACGCGCAGAAGCTTTGCGCATCTGACCATCGCCCGGCAGGTGATGGAGATGCATCGCGAAGTGTTCGGGGTGGGGCGGCAGGCGCAGTTCGACCAGGACAACTTCATCATCCGCGACGCCTACACCGGCGGCTCGGACAACCTCAAGAAGAACTACGAAGAGACCACCAAGCATCGCGACGACGTGGTCAACGAGATGTGCCGCGACCGTCTCGACTACCGGCGCGGGGACGACTTCCTGCAGGTCGGCACGATCAACTTCGCGTGTGCCTGCGACTATCTGCTGCGTACGGTGCCGCGCGATTCGCTGCCGAGCCTGCTGTATCGCGTGATGTTCGTGCTGGTCGGAAGGCTGCTGCTGCCGCTGTGGCACTGGTTTTCGCCCAACCGGCAGTGGGGAGATCTGCGTCCCCGGCGTTAGATCTGGCGCCAAAGCGAACGGGAGGAGGCAACATGGAGTACAGCGAAGCGGTTTACAGCGACGTCATAATTACCTGGCTGGGCGCGGCAGGCGTATGGGGCTACCTCAATTTCGTCCACCACAATCGCACCGGCGGCGCGCTCGAGCGCAATACGCTGTTCCTGCTCTACTGCACGTTCGCGCTCATGACGATGCGCGGCTTCTATTGGCTTCTCGGCTACCCATGGCTCAATTACCTGCGCTTCTTCCCGACGGCGGTATTGCCGCTGGCGATGGTGCTGTTCGCCGAGAGCATCGTGCGCCGGCACGTCAGCCTGCCGATGAAGATCTACGCGGCGAGCGGGACGGTGTTCTTCGTCCTCATGACGCTGCTCGGCCAACTGCATTCAGGCAAGGCCCTGGTGATCGGATTTCTGTTTTTCGAGGTGTCCATCATCATCGCCATGGCGTGGATGGTGTGGCGCGCCGACCAGACCAAGCTCACCACCCTGGAGATTCGCCTGAACAACGCGATTTTCGTGTCGGCGATGTTTGCCGTGCCTCTGGTGATCACCGATTTCCGCGAGGAGCTGACCTGGATCCCGCGGCGTCTGGGCGCCGCCGGCGCGCTGATTTTCGTTTACGTGCTGGTGCGCATGAGCTACCGCGTGGACACCCGCATCATCGTGTTCAACGAAGTGCTCAACATCTTCCTGCGCGCCTCGATCATGGCGCTGTCCTTCATGGCGATCACAGACAATCTCACGGTGCGCAAATTCTTCGAGTTTTTCCCGCTTTCGCTCATGTTCGTGCTGGTGTTCACCATTTTCTACCGGGTCAAGGCGGTGGCGGTGGAAAGCCGGGGGGCGTCGTTCCTGCAATGGCTGCTGCACGCCAAGACGACCGGCCTGGAAAGTTTCGTCCAGTCGCTGCGCCATCTTCCGCTGACGCAGGAGAACGTGCTGCTGCGCATGGAGGACCTGGCGCGTTACGACGCCGCGGCGATCATCCAGTATCTCGGGGGCGAACGCCGGGTGCTGAGTCTTACCATGCTGCGCGAGCGGGCGGAGTCGCAGGAATCCGGCAGTACCGAAATCTTCGAGCAACTGGTGGACATTCTGGAGCGCTATGGAATGAGCCATATCGGAATGGCGAGCCCGAAGCCTCCGGCGCTGCTGCTGTTCAACAGCCCGCTGATTCCCGGCGCGCATTTCGACGAGATCAAGATCAACCTGATTCTCAAGCTGTGCCGGATCCTGCCGCAGGCGCCAAAGGCGAAGGAAACGCCGCGGCAGGATGCCGGCTCGGCCGCGCCCATCGGCAGTCAGTAGCGTTCCGCGCGTTCCGCGGTTAGAGTCTAGTGTCCTGTTCCGCCAATTCGTGGGATAACTGGTAAACCTTGGGGACCAGTCACATGATCTATTTGACAGCAATCCATGATCGATCGGAAAACCCGCGAAATCGACGTCAGGCAAGGCGCGAATCCTTGACAGTGGCGGGGGCCGGTGGAACGTTGAGCAGGGATCGCCGGAGAGCGGAAGAGGGGCCCCGAACGTTTTCTGTTCGGGGATCTGACCTCGGAGGCGATCGAGGGCGGCGGGCGATCCCTTT
>JBGQGT010000027.1:0-11811 GCA_041497595.1 Gammaproteobacteria bacterium | reverse complement strand
GTTCTCGACGGCAACAACGGCGCTATCCGGGAGCACGTGCTGGCACTGATCGGGCGCGGCGTTCCCGCCAACGATGTGCTCGAGCGCGGGTTGATCGCCGCCATGGAAGTGATCGGCAAGCAGTTCTCCACGGGAGAAGCGTTCATTCCAGAAGTGCTCCTGTCCGCCCGCGCCATGAACGAGGCGGTCGAGGCGCTCGGTCCCCACCTTTCCGGCGGCGCCGGGAGCGGCCGCGGCAAGGTGCTGATCGGCACGGTCGCAGGCGACATGCATGATATCGGCAAGAACATGGTCGTAACCATGCTCAAGGGCGTGGGTTTCAAGGTCATGGATCTCGGCATCAACGTCGCGCGCGAGAAGTTCGTGGAGACCGTCGCGCAGTTCAAGCCCGACATCCTCGGGCTGTCCGCGTTGCTCACCACCACGATGACGGAGATGCGCAATGTCATTTCCGGCCTCGAGGCGGCACAGCTGCGCCACACTTGCAAGATCATGGTCGGCGGCGCGCCGGTGAGCGAGAAATTCGCCAAGGAGATCGGTGCCGACGGCTTCGCGCCGGACGCGGTAGAGGCGGTGACGGTGGCGAAGCAGTTAATCGCGCAGCGCAGACAGGCGCCCGCCGGTTAGCGCGACCGTACGAACGGCACCCGTGCGGTTCTCTCCAATTCCGTCACCGCAGCCGCCTTCGAGCCGATCCGGGACGGTTTGGATCCTGGCGTTGCTGCCCCGACCCACGAGAAACTCCGAAGGACCAGGAAAACGGGGCGCCTGACGCGCCCCGCACCCGGATTGGTTTACATCGCAACTCAGATTTCCCGTTTACCCATCTGTTCGGCGATGTAATCGGCCTGCCGGATCGCCAGGGCCACGATGGTGAGCGTCGGGTTTTCCGCCGCGCTGGTGGTGAACTGGCTGCCGTCGGAAATGAACAGGTTCTTCACGTCGTGCGTCTGTCCCCAGCCGTTGGCGACCCCGTCCCGCGATTTGGCGCTCAACCGGCAGGTGCCCATGTTGTGCGTCGAGGGGAAAGGCATGCGCGTGTAGACCTTTTTGGCGCCGGCCGCTTCGTACACCGCCGTCGCCTGCTTCCAGGCATGGTTGCGCATGGCGGTGTCGTTCTGGTGATCCAGGTAATGCACCTTCGCCACCGGCATGCCGTGCTGGTCTTTGTCGGTTGCGAGGGTGACGCGATTGGACTCCTGCGGCATGTCCTCGCCGACGATCCACAGTCCGGCAGAGTTGCGGTAGTTCTCGATGTCCTTGGCGTAATCGCGACCCCAGCCGCCCGGCTTGGCATACGCCGGGAAACCCGGCAATCCGAAGGCAGGCAGGGTTTCGAGCTCGTAGCCGCCGGCGAACCCGCGGCTCGGATTGTGGCCGTCCTCATCCTTGATGATCCCGGCCATTTGCGTACCACGATGCTGGTAAACCGGGCCCGGCATCATCGCGTACACCGCGCCGGTCATGTGCGCCATGTAGTTCCTGCCGACCTGTCCCGACGAGTTTGCCATCCCGCTGGGAAACATGTTGGATGCGGAGTTAAGCAGCAGACGCGGGGTCTCGATCGAGTTGCCGGCCACGCAGACAATGTGCGCTTTCTGCTCGTGCGTCGCGCCATTCTTGTCCTTGTACACCACGCCGATGACCTTGCCGCTGGCATTGTGGTTGATCTTGATCACCATCGAGTCCGGGCGGATTTCGTAGTTGCCGGTAGCTTCGGCCTTGGGGATCTCAGTATAAAGAGACGACCACTTGGCGCCGATCGCGCAGCCGCTCATGCAGAATCCGATCTGGCGGCAGGCGGGCCGTTCGTCGTACTCAAGCGAGTTGATCGACATGTTGCCGGTATGCACGTTCTTGTAGCCGATCTTGCGCGCGCCGTATTCGAATACCTTGTAGTTGTTGTTGCCCGGCAGGCGCGGACGGCCGTTGGTGCCGGTGGTGCCCATGTTGTCCTCGGCCCTGGCGTAATAGGGCTCGAGGTCCTCGTAGCCGATCGGCCAGTCGAGCAGGTTCGCGCCAGCGATCTTGCCGTAGGTGGAGAGCGCCTTGAACTCGTGCGGCTTGAAACGCAGCGACGCGCCGGCCCAGTGCACGGTGGTCCCGCCCACCGTCTTGCAGATCCAGGCCGGCAAGCCGGCCGGCAACTGTCCGGTGCCGATACGCTTGTCCAGCCATGACAGCTTCATGAACATCTCGCCGACATCGTTCTTGATGTCGTTCAGCGTGAGACGCGGGCCCGCTTCGAGACAGACCACCTTCACGCCCTTCTGCGCCAGTTCGTTGCCCAGCGTACCGCCGCCGGCGCCCGAACCGATGATGACGACGACCGAATCGTCGCTCTTGCTGAATGTTGCCATGTTCTTGTCTCCCCCTGGTCAGGACCGCGGCAGCCAGTCGATATTGTCGAATCCCCGGCCGATGTACCCGCCGTACTCCACCGACGAGCCCTCGTAACCGAACATCTTCCAGATTTCATGGTTGCCGTAAAGATTGTTCACCGTCTCGCCGTAAGCGAGCTGGAAGAAATCCGACTTTTCCATTGTCTTGAGAAGATTGACCCGCGCACTCTCGCTCGCATCCGCGAAGGGTTTGTCGAACGCCCGGTTCAGTCTGGCGATGCCGTCCATGACCATGGACTTGGTCTTCCCGTCCTGCGCGCATTTGGCATCGATCGCGGCCACCACGTTCATGTAATAGCCGTCGTCGATGCTGTCATGCGGGAACAGCGTGCGCGAAAGCGCCAGGAGCGTGCGCGACTGCGCGCTATCCAGCACCTGCGGTTCCCCCGCGAATGCGGGCTTGGTAAGCGGCGCAAGACCGGTCCCCAGCACGAGCGACAGCATGAACGCGTCGCCCCCCATCTTGAGGAACTGCCTTCGGGTCACTTCGAAGTCGTCCTTCATGTTTCCTCCCCTATGCGTGATGTGCGCGATGCGATCTGCGGATATCGCCGGCGCGTGCGATGAGGCCGCGCGCCCGCCACGATACAGCGACGCTAGCAAATGCGATGTCCGCGAACCTTGATCCAGGTTAAAGAATGGTGACGCGGACGATTTCGTCCCGGCGCTGACCGGCCTTCACGCGCTGCCGTGCGGGCCGCTGTGTCACGGATCCGCGCGAGTTAGATAGTGATCGTTTGCTAGCGTAGGCCGCGCAAAGTGACGTTTTGTTGACCTGCATCAAGAAAGTCGCACGAAAACGCGCCGCGGTGCGGTCGGGACGTTGTCCGGCCACAACGGATTGCGATACGGTATGCGCAAATCCACAACATCTTGAACTCGGGAGGTGCGCGTGAACGCAGCGGCACGAGGCGGCAACATCGCCCTGCACCCGGCGATGCCGGCGCGGGTGGTGAAGCGCGACGGTACGATAGTTGCATTCGATGCCGTCAAGATCGCCGACGCCATCCGGCGCGCCGGCCTGGCCACCGGCGAGTTCAGTGCCGAAGAGGCGCAGCGCCTTACCGCACTGGTGGTGAAGGTGCTGGCGTACCGCCACGCCGGGGCAGTCCCGGAGATCGAAAACATCCAGGACGTGGTCGAGCAGACGCTGATCGCCGCCGATCACTTCCGCACCGCGCGTGCCTACATCGTCTACCGCGAGCAGCACAAGAAACTGCGCGAGGACCGCAAGACGCTGGTCGACGCCGTTGCGTCGGTAAACGAATACCTGGAGCGCCAGGATTGGCGGGTGAACGCCAACGCCAATCAGGGCTACTCGCTGGGCGGGCTGATCCTGAACATATCCGGCAAGGTGGTGGCCAATTACTGGCTCTCGCATGTATATCCGTCGGAAGTGGGCGAGGCGCACCGCGAGGGTGACGTGCACATTCACGATCTCGACATGCTGGCGGGTTACTGCGCCGGGTGGTCGCTGCGCACCTTGTTGCAGGAGGGCCTGAACGGCGTGCCGGGAAAAGTCGAGGCCGCGCCCCCGAAGCATCTTTCCAGCGCGGTCGGGCAGATCGTCAACTTCCTCGGCACGCTGCAGAACGAGTGGGCGGGCGCGCAGGCGTTCAGCTCCTTCGACACCTACATGGCGCCGTTCATCCGCAAGGACAGTCTCGGCTACGCCGAAGTCAGGCAGTGCATCCAGGAACTCATCTACAACCTCAACGTGCCGTCGCGCTGGGGCACGCAGACGCCCTTCACCAACCTGACCTTCGACTGGATCTGTCCCGAGGACCTGCGCAGCCAGGTGCCGGTGATCGCGGGCGAGGAGATGCGGTTTGCCTTCGGCGATCTGCAGCAGGAGATGGACATGGTGAACCGCGCCTACATGGAAGTCATGATGGCCGGGGACGTCAGGGGCAGGGTGTTCACCTTTCCGATCCCGACCTACAACATGACGCGCGACTTTCCCTGGGAGCATCCGAATGCCGGGCTGCTGTTCGACATGACGGCGAAATACGGACTGCCGTATTTCCAGAACTTCATCAATTCCGACCTGCAGCCGAACATGGTGCGCTCGATGTGCTGCCGGCTGCAGCTCGACCTGCGCGAGCTCCTGAAGCGCGGCAACGGCCTGTTCGGGTCGGCGGAGCAGACCGGTTCACTGGGCGTGGTGACGCTCAACTGCGCCCGGCTCGGCTATCTCTTTCGGGGCGACGAGGCGGCGTTGATGGCGCGGGTGGACGATCTCATCGAACTGGCGAAGACCAGCCTGGAGATCAAGCGCAAGGTGATCCAGCGCCACATGGACGACGGCCTGTTCCCGTACACCAAGCGTTACCTGGGCACGCTGCGCAACCACTTCTCCACGGTGGGCGTGAACGGCATCAACGAGATGATCCGCAACTTCAGCCGCGACGAGTACGACATCATCGATGATCGCGGCCATGCGCTGGCCTGCCGGCTGCTGGACCACATCCGCGCGCGGCTGCTCGCGTTCCAGGAACAGACCGGCCACATGTACAACCTCGAGGCCACGCCGGCCGAGGGCACCACATATCGCTTCGCCAAGGAGGACCGCAGGCGTTACCCGGACATTCTGCAGGCCGGCACGGCGGAGATGCCGTACTACACCAATTCCTCGCAACTGCCGGTGGGTTATACCGACGACCCGTTCGAAGCGCTGGAGCGCCAGGAGGAACTGCAGCGCAAGTACACCGGCGGCACGGTGCTGCACTTGTATATGTCGGAGCGCGTGACTTCTGCCGAGGCGTGCAAGCAACTGGTGAAACGGGCGCTGGAACGCTTCGGGCTTCCGTACATCACCGTCACGCCGATGTTTTCGATCTGCCCGAAGCATGGATACCTTGCCGGCGCACACGAATTCTGCCCCAAGTGCGACGAGATCCTGCTCGCCGACAAGCGCCGCGCCGCTGCTGCGGCCTGAAGAACTTGAAAGCGCGGTGAGAGTTGAACTTCGTTGCCTTTGAGGTTTTGAACCTATGAAACTGCTGCTGATAAATCCGAAATACCCGGAAAGCTTCTGGAGCTTCAAGTGGGCGGTCGACGAAGTGCTGCCGGGCAAGCGCGCGATCAATCCGCCGCTCGGGCTGGCGACGCTTGCCGCGCTCTGCCCGCCGCACTGGCAGGTGACCATCGTCGACGAGAACGTCGAGTCGGTGCCGCTCGATCCGGATGCCGACCTCGTCGGCGTCTGCGGCATGGGTGTGCAGTTCGCCCGTCAGAAGGAGCTGCTTGGTTTCTACCGCCGGGCCGGCTATCACGTGGTGGCAGGCGGCAGCTTCGCCTCGCTGTGCCCGGAGCGCTACGCCGATGTCGCAGACACGGTGGTGGCGGGCGAGGCCGAGTACATCTGGCCGGAATTTTGCGCCGATTTCGAAACCGGCGCGGCGCAACCGCTCTACCGCGAGACCGGCTCGGTGCGACTGGAGGATTCACCGGTTCCGCGTTTCGACCTGCTCAGGCTCGACAGATACACCACCGCGACCTTGCAGTTTTCGCGCGGTTGTCCGTACCTGTGCGAGTTCTGCGACATCATCGTCATGTTCGGACGCAAGCCGCGGCACAAGGGCGTGGAACAGGTTGGGCGCGAGCTGGACGCGTTGCGCGCTGTCCATGTGCGCAACGTGTTTTTCGTCGACGACAACATGATCGGCCACCGCGCCGTGGCGAAGGATTTGTTGCGCTATATCGCCGACTACCAGCGCCGCCACGGCCGCCCCTTCACCTTCGGCACCGAGGTGTCGCTCAATCTCGCCCAGGATCGCGAACTGCTGGAACTGTTCCGCGACGCCGGTTTCGCCTGGGTGTTTGTCGGCATCGAGTCCTCCGATCCGCAGACGCTGAAGGACACCCGCAAGACCCAGAACGTCCACGAAGACGTGCTCACCTCGGTTCGGAGAATTTATGAGTACGGCATCGACGTGCTGGCCGGCTTCATCGTCGGCTTCGACAACGATACGCTGGAGACTTTCGAGCACCAGACCCGCTTCATCCTCGACTCCGGCGTGCAGGCGGCGATGGTGGGCCTGCTCACCGCGCTGCCGAAGACGCCGCTGTACCAGCGGCTGGAGAAGGAAGGGCGGTTGCGTCCGGAGGTATCCGGCACCGACAACACCAAGCCCGCCACCAATGTGGTGCCGAAGCGCATGGCCTACGGCGAAATGATAGACGCCTACGAGGCGATGTACCGTCGGCTGGTGTCGGACCGCGCGATCGCCGAGCGCATCCGCAACAAATTCCGCTTCATGCCGCAGCCCGTATACGGCGGCGAGTATTCGGCTTCGCAGCGCTTCGGCATCGTCTGGCGGCTGCTGGTGCGGGGCGTGCTGCGGGGCGGGCCGTCGCGGCTGGGGCATTTCCTGCGCTCGTTGCCGCTTGCCAGTCCGCACAAGCTGCCGCTGGCGATGGTGGACTGGATCGCCGGCCTGTCGATGCGCGACTTCGTGGACCGTCATTTTTCCGTGAAGCCGCTGGACCCCGGCAGGGTGGCGCGGCTGACGGCGACGATCCGGCGCGCCGGCCGGCCTTATCTGGACAGGGCCGCGATGACCTTGTCGCTGCGCGCAGTCCCGGTACCCGATCTTTCCATCCGCCTGCGCGGTGGGCTGTCCGGGGCGTTCTTCGCCGGCGTCTCCGGTCATCTGGAGAAACTGCTTGGCAAGACCCGCTCCACGCTGACGCTGCGTATCGAAAACCTGCGGGAACAGGAACTGCCCGACCTGAACCGCCTGCTGGCGCGCCTGGCACGCTACGGCGACCGGGTGTCCATCGTCCTCGACGAACGGGTGCGAAAACTCGTGCGCGTCGATTCCTCGGTGTTTCACCTCGTGCTCGAACCGGACGCAGCAGATACCGCGTGAACGGCAAGAAAAACGAAGCGCATTGAGCACAAAGGGTTCTTTTTTTCGTTGTACGTTCATAAGGAGAAGTCGATGAATGCCCTCAAGCAGCCGGTGAATGACACGGTTACCCTTTCCGACGACGAGCGGCAGCCGTGCGAGGTATGGACCAGGGTGATGGGTTACCACCGGCCGGTAGCCTCTTTCAACATCGGCAAAAAGCGCGAGCACCATGAACGCAAGTTCTTCAAGGAGGCGTGCGCCGACCTCGGCTGATGCCGGACCGTTCCGAAGGCGGCGGTGTGTCGGATCGCGGCATCCAAGCGCGATGCCCGGCTGCGTCGAGCGGCGCTGCGGCGAACACGACGTGGCGATACGGCACGACCGTTTCCAGAGAGCTGAAGGTTGGTGGTTTCGTGCCGCTGTCTACCACCGACTTCCCCGGGCAGCTCGCTGCGGTGGTGTTCTGCCAGGGTTGTCCGTGGCGTTGCGCCTATTGCCACAACCCGCATCTGCAACCTGCACAGGGCGAGACGTTGCCGGACTGGCATTCGATCATCGCCAGGCTTGGGCGCCGCCGCGGGTTGATCGATGCAGTGGTCTTCAGCGGCGGCGAACCGACCGCGCAGGCCGCGCTGCCGTACGCGCTTCAGGAGGTGCGCGGGATCGGCTTTGGCGTCGGTCTGCACACCGCCGGCATGTATCCGCGGCGGCTCAGGCGCCTGCTGCCGCTCACCGACTGGGTGGGGTTCGATGTCAAGACCCTGTTTTCGGAATACCAGGCAGTGGCAGGCGTTGCCGGAGGGGCACGTGCGCTGGAAAGCCTGCATGCGGTTCTGGAAAGCGGCGTCGATTGCGAGGTTCGTACCACCGTGCACCCGGACCTGATCGAAGCGCGGACGCTGCAGATTCTGGCCGCGACACTGGCGCGGCTCGGGGTGAAGCGATATGTTCTGCAGGAATTTCGCGCGCAGGGATGCCCGGACTGCAGCTTGCGTGTGCCGCGGTCGGCCGGCTATCTGGACGAGGATTTTTGTCTCGACATCGCTCGACTGTTCGAGAGTTTCGAGATACGTCGCGCGTGAACAGGCTTCCTTGATCCGGATGCACAGGCCTCAGCCCCCTATCCCCGGCGTGCGCCCACCTCCCGTGCGGCAGGCTCTCCCGGCCTGATACTCTGGTTGCCACCGTACCCGGAAAAATTCCCGCCACCGCCATGCAAACTTCGTCCATTCGCGCCGCGTCGAATCGCTGCGCGCTGTTCGACCTCGGATTCCGTCCGTTCTATCTGCTCGCGGCTCTGCTGGCGACGCTGAATGTCCCCGTCTGGGTGGCGCAGTGGCATGGCGCTCTGCCTCAGGCGGGCTATCTCAGCGCAATGGCCTGGCACGCGCACGAGATGGTGTTCGGCTTCACCGCCGCGGTGATCACCGGTTTTCTGTTCACGGCTGCGAGAAACTGGACCGGGCTGCCGACGCCGACGGGCCGCAGTCTGGCGGCGCTGGCGGCCCTCTGGGTGGCCGGGCGCGTGGCGGTACTTACCGGGCCGGGGCCGCTCGCCGCCATCGTGGATGGCGCCTTCCTGCCGCTGGTGGCGTTGAGCCTGTGGTTTCCGCTGAAGCGTAGCGGCAATCGCAATGTTTTCTTCGTGGGATTGCTGCTGCTGTTTGCCGTGGCGAACCTGCTGTTTCACCTGTCGCAGCTCGGCGTGATGTCGTTGGCGCCGACGCTACCCGCCCGGGGTGCATTGTTCCTGGTGGTGATCATCGTTTCGGTCATGTCGGGAAGAGTGACACCCAGCTTTACGCAGAACGCGATTCCGACCGCACGTATCCGCCGCGTCAAAGGGCTGGACGCTCCCGCGATCGGCGCGCTGGCGGCGGCGCTGATCGCACAGATATTGAGTGCCCCGGCATGGCTGCTGGCTCCGCTCGCGCTGGTGGCCGCGGCATTGCACGCGGTCCGGCTGGCGTCATGGGATCCGCTGTCGACGCGGCGCAGCCCGATCCTCTGGATACTGCACCTGTCCTATGCGTGGATACCGGTAGGGATGCTGCTCCTTGCCCTGTCGGCGATGGAACTCGGCGTCCCGGCGGCGTTGTTCATGCATGCGCTGGGTGCCGGCGCGGTCAGCGGAACGATCATCGGCATGATCACGCGCACGGCACGCGGTCACGCCGGCCGTCCGCTGCAAGCGGGGCGCGCGGAGACGGCGGCATACTTTCTGGTGCATCTCGGCGCGCTGCTCCGGGTATTCGGACCGCTGGCGGCGCCGACACATTATGGCGCAGTGCTCGTTGCCGGCGGGTTGGCGTGGAGCGCAGCCTTCCTCATTTACCTGATCGTCTACTGGCCGATCCTCAGCCGGCCCTCCCTGGACGGCACGCCGGGTTGACGCCGGACCGAAACTCCACGGCACTACCGGCCGGCAGCAAATGGTGGCGGCGACGGTCGAGTCCCTACCGCACGAGGTGGCGCTTGCCGCAGCCGCGGCGGCCTCGTCGAATTCTCAAATGATCCCGAAAGGCAGATAATGCTGCGCGGAAACCATACTTCCCGGCAGCGGCCGGATGACCGCCGTGCTCACTGTACCGCTCAAGACCCAGGCGTTCCTGCGCAACCTGCCGTTGTTCCGCGAGCTGGCTCCGGAAGAGATCGATCGCGTTTCCGTCGGCACACGCGAGCTCCGCGTCAGGCGCGGCGATATCCTGTTCCAGAAAGGCGACCCGACCCGCGGCTTCTACATCGTCGTGTACGGTCAGGTGAAACTCCTGTTTATCACGCCAAACGGGGACGAGAAGGTCATCGAGATCATGGGTCCCGGCCAGAGTTTTGGCGAGGCGTTGATGTTCATGGAAAAGCCGTACGTAGTGACCGCCCACGCGCTGGCCGATTCGATGCTGCTGCACGTGTCGAAGGAGGTGGTGTTCGAGGAAATCGACCGCGATCCGAAATTTGCGCGCCGGATGATAGCGGGCTTGAGCCGGCGGCTGCATCATCTGATCAGCGACGTGGAGTCATATTCGCTGCGCTCGGCGACCCAGCGCGTGATCGGCTACTTGTTGCAGCCGGACAACGACCATGACGAGGCGCGTGGCCGCACCGTGGTGACGCTGCCGGCAAGCAAGTCCGTGATTGCCTCGCGACTGAACATTACGCCCGAGCATTTTTCCCGCATTCTGCACGAGCTTACCGAAGCGCAGCTGATCGAAGTTACCGGCCGCACCGTGAGGATTCTCTACATGGAGAAGCTGCGCACCTACGAAGGCTGAACCAGGCAACCCTGGTGGCGCAGCTTTGCCCATTTCCCTCTTCGAAGAATTCAGCTGGCTGTTAGTGCGGATCACTGCGCAGCGGGGCGGAAATACACCTGCTTGTCCCGTTCCACCACTTCGTACTCCTGATTCGGCGCCACCAGAAACTGCTCGACGCGGCTGCGCACCGACAGTCCGCGCTCGGAGTAGCCGTGCATGTGTTTCCACAGGTTGTCGAGGAACCACTTCTCCATCCCGCCGTGCTTGACCTCGAGGCGCTCGTTTCCCAGGAAGGCGATCGGGATCACGCGATGGTAGCCGATCAGGTCGTGGTCCACCTGCAGATACTCGAAGCCGATCATTCCCTGCGGCAACAGCAGTGCCCGGTCTTCGATTTTTGCGATGCCGCCTTCGCCGATCGGAATGCGCCACATCACCGTTTCGGCCACCGGTGTGGATTCGACGGCAAAGAACACGGAGATCGCCAGTATCCCGGCGGCTGCAAACGAGAACATCAGGTCGCGCACTCTCGCGATCGGTCCTCCCGGGCCGACGTGCAGCACGCGTGCGACCATCCAGCCGATCGCGACCCAGCAGAAGAACGCCACGCCCAGGAAGAACTGTTGCAACGGGCCGCTCCAGGTCCAGGCACGCAGGCCGATGAACCCGGCGACGGTGAGCGCGATGAAAATCGTGAGCCCCATGATGTCCCAGCTCCAGCGCGTCCAGCGGAACCACTTGGGCTGGTGCCACAAGCGCATGAAATGCCAGACCCTCAGGTCCCAGGGTGTGGGCAGGCTCTGACGACAGAACGCGCACTGGGAGTCGGCGACCACGGTCTCGCGATGACAGTGGGGGCACTCCATCACCATGCGCTCTTCCATGCGCAGGCGCGCGCTCGCCATCTCCATGCGCAGCCGCAGGACAGGCGCGAGAATGCGGTGGGCGAGCAGGATGATCGCCGCCCAATAGACGAAGGCGGAGACGGTGGCCAGCGAGGGGCCGAGCGACTGCTCGATGAACAGGAACAGATTACGCATCATTGGGGCACTCCGCGTGTTCCGACAGGGCCATTATATGCGGCGAATACACCGCGATGAATGACGCCGGAAGGCGACAGTCGGGCTAGGGAAGCTCTGCATAAGTCCGACGACGCGCGTTGCGCCAGGTGCGGATGACTGCTAGGGACGCCGGAGCGCGGAAGTGGGGCCCCTCTGGGGATGTGACCGCGTAGGCGTCCCAACGAGCGCACATGACCGGCGTGCAATGCGAGCGACTCCGGGTCGCATCCACCGGCCAAGG
>JBGQGT010000026.1:0-11922 GCA_041497595.1 Gammaproteobacteria bacterium | reverse complement strand
TCATCTGCGACACGAGCGCGCGCGCCTGCTGGTCGCCGCGCAGTTCCACGCCTTTGTCGGAATAAATCTTCGCCAGCGCCGGCAGCACGGCTGCGGCGATGTCCTTGTGCACCAGCAACGTTTCCATGGTGTTGCAGGTGCCATAGCGCTGCGTCTTGGCGTTGTCGGCGATGCGGATCGCCTTGTCGATGTCGGCGCGATCGTCGATGTACACGTGACAGACGCCGTCGAGATGCTTGAGCACCGGTATGCGCGACTCGCTGGAGATGCGCTCGATCAGGCCTTTGCCGCCGCGCGGCACGATGATGTCCACGTAATCTTTCATGGTGATCAGTTCACCGACCGCGGCACGGTCCGTGGTTTCGATCACCTGGACCGCGGTTTCCGGCAACCCGGACTTGCGCAAACCCTCGTGGACGCAGGAGCCGATCGCCTGGTTGGAATGGATCGCCTCGGAGCCGCCGCGCAGGATTGCGGCGTTGCCGGACTTCAGGCACAGCCCGGCGGCGTCCGCGGTGACGTTGGGGCGCGCCTCGTAGATGATGCCGATGACACCGAGCGGCACGCGCATTCTCCCCACCTGGATGCCGCTGGGCCGGTAGTTCAGTCCGGAGATTTCGCCGACCGGATCGGGCAATGCGGCGATCTGGCGCAATCCCTCGGCCATGGATGCAACGCTCTTCGGTGTCAGCGTCAGCCGATCCACCATCGCGGCCTCGAGTCCTTTGGCGCGCGCAGCCTCGACATCCTTCCTGTTCGCATCCAGCAGGCGAGCGATGTCGCGCTCGACGGCTTGCGCCATGGTGAGCAATGCGTCGTTCTTTGCCCTGGTGTCGGCCTTCGCCATCTCGCGCGAGGCGGCCCGCGCGGCGCGTCCGACCGAGTGCATGTAGGACTGAATGTCCACGATTCCTAACCTCGAATAGTGCCGGAGATTTTACCCCTAATTCCCGTTGGCATGCCGCCCTGCGCCGGCGCCATCAGGCTCAATCCGAGCTGCAGCAGCGCGTCCCATACGTCGCCGTCGGCGAGCCCCTTGATCATGCGGTCGACCTCCGCGGCCTGCCGCAGCGCGGCGATGAGCTGGGTCGAGGCCAGTCGCTGCAGCGCGCGTGGCATCAGCTCCTGGCGCGGCCCCCACACGCGCGCCTCGCGCAGCGCCTGCGCCAGCGGCTGTCCCAAATGCATCGCCGCCTTCACCCTTGCCATTGCCCGCGTTTCCTCGGCAATCGCCCACAGCACCAGCGGCGGCGCGGCGCCCTCGCCGCGCAGGCCGTCGAGCATGCGCACGAAGTGCGCGCGCTCGCCTTTGAGCAGGGTGGCACCGATGTCGAACACGTTGTAGCGCGCCACGTCAAGAACCGCTTTCTTCACTTCTTCGAAAGGCAGCATGCCGGCGGGAAACAACAGGGCAAGTTTCTGCACTTCCTGGTACGCCGCCATGAGATTGCCCTCGACCCGGCTGACCAGGAACTCGAGCGTCTCAGTGTCGGCCCGCTGATCCTGTTGTGCGAGCCGGCCGGATAGCCATTGCGCCAGCTGCTCGCGCTTGACCGCGGCGGCATGCACGGCCACTCCGGCGCGCTCCAGCGCGTCGAACCATTTGGAAGCCAGCTGCTGGCGATCCAGCCTGGGCAGCGTGATCAGGACGATGGTGTCCTCGGGCAGCGAGCCGGCCAGCCGCTGCAAGGCTTCGGATCCGTCCTTGCCGGGCTTGCCGGAAGGGATGCGCAAGTCCAGCACGCGCCTGGGTGCGAACAGCGACAGGCTGTTGCCGACCATCGCGACTTCTCCCCAGTCGAATCCGGATTCGACAAACAGTACACGGCGTTCGTCGTAGCCCTGCCTGAGCGCTGCGGTGCGGACGCGATCGGCAGCTTCGAGCGCGAGCAACAGCTCCTCGCCGTATACGACATAAAGAGATTTCAGCGAGCGCAACAGGTGCGGCGATAGCTGTTCGGAGTCGATGCGCATTCAGTAGGAGCGATTTACCACGGGGAACACGGGGAACCGCGGGTTGAAGTTCATCTCAACCGAGACACCAGGAAATGAGATTCGCTGAACATCGCAGTGGTTGGCTCTTCCCGGTTTCCCCGTGTCCACCGTGGTTCAAATTGCCTAGCGATTCATTCGGTTCAGGAGTTGCTCCAGCTTGTCGCGATCGTCGCTCTTCAGCATCTTCTGCGTGAGCACCATGACTTGCTGCAGGTCGGACTTCAATACCTGCTGCTTCACCGACAGCAAGTACGCCGGATGCATCGAGAACTGTCGCAGTCCGAAACCCAGCAGCACCCTCGTCAGGCGCACGTCGCCGGCCATCTCGCCGCACACTGCGACCGGCACGTCGGCGCGATTGGCGCTGCGGATGATGTGCGCCACCAGGTTCAGCACGGCCGGATGCAGCGGGTCGTAGAGGTGCGCGACCGTGTCGTCGGCACGGTCGATCGCAAGCGTGTACTGAATCAGGTCGTTGGTGCCAATCGACAGGAAATCGAGCCTGCGGGTGAAGGTGGAGAGCGACAGCGCCGCGGCGGGAATCTCGATCATGCCGCCGATCTTGATCTTCTTGTCGTAGGGGATGCCGTCGTCGTGAAGGCTGTTCTTGGCCTCGTCGATCAGGTGCAGAGTCTGGTTCAGCTCGTGCGCCGAGGACAGCATGGGAATCAGGATGCGCACCTTGCCATAGTGCGAGGTGCGCAGGATGGCACGCAGCTGGTGGTTGAACATCTGCGGCTCGGCCAGGCACAGGCGGATAGCGCGCAGGCCCAACGCCGGATTGGGGGCGACGCGTTCGGTGTTGTCGATCTGTTTGTCCGCGCCGAGGTCGAAGGTGCGGATGGTGACGGGCAGGCCGTCCATGTCCTGCACCACCTTGCGATAGGCTTCGAACTGTTCGTCCTCGGTCGGCAGGTCGCGGCGATTCAGATACAGGAACTCGGTGCGGAACAGGCCGACGCCGTCGGCGCCGTTCTCCCTGGCGCCGGCAACGTCGTCCGGCAACTCGATGTTGGCGTGCAGTTCGATCGCGGTGCCGTCCAGAGTAGTGGTCCTGGTTTTTCTCAGCCGCCTGAGTTTCAGGCGTTCGAGATCCCACTGTTCCTGGCGCAGCTTGTACTCGCCCAGCACGGTCTTGTCGGGGTTGATGATGACCACGCCGTTGGTGCCGTCCACGATCAGCACTTCGTTCTCGCGGATCAGCATGCGCGCGTGGTGCAGGGCCACCACGGAGGGGATGTTCAGGCTGCGGGCGATGATCGCCGTGTGCGACGTGGCGCCGCCGAGGTCGGTGACGAAACTGGCGAACCTGTGGCTCTTGAACAGGATGACATCCGCCGGGGAGAGGTCGTGCGCGACCAGGATGCTGTTCTCCTCGGGTGTGCTGCGTGCCAGGACTTCGCCGGGCCGCCCCATCAGGACCTTCAGTACCCGCTCCACGACCTGGATGACGTCGGTCTTGCGCTCGCGGATATAACCGTCCTCGATGCGCTCGAACTGCTCCATCAGCGCTTCCATCTGCAGCTTCAACGCCCATTCGGCGTTGCACTGCTGGGATTCGATGAGCTGTTTCGGCACCTCCGACAGGGTCGGATCGTCGAGGATCATCAGGTGCAGATTGAGAAAGGCTTCGAACTCCGCCGGCGCGCCGGCCGGAATGTGCTGGCCGAGGCTGGCAAATTCGGCGCGCGCTGTTACCAGTGCCGCGTCGAAGCGGGCCTGCTCTTCCGCGACCCGCGACTTGGAGATGTTGTAATGCGCGACTTCGAGCTGGGCGTGCGAAACCAGTTGGGCATGGCCAATGGCGATGCCCCCCGATATCCCGATGCCGTGGATGGTAAAACTCATAGCGAGTCAGGGCCGAGGTTCGAGGGCCGAGGTTCGAGCGGGAATGCGGTTTTCACTCGGCCCTCGTGCCTCGCACCTCGCACCTGTTTTATTCCCCTTCCCCGAATCTGTCGCTGATCAGCCCGACCAACGCCGCCATCGCTTCGGCTTCATCCGGACCGTTGGTCTCGACCACGACGGTCGCGCCTTTGGCGGCGGCGAGCATCATCACGCCCATGATGCTCTTGGCATTGACCCGGCGGTCGTCGCGCGTGACCCATACGTCGGCGGCGAATTTGCCGGCGAGCTGGGTGAGCTTGGCCGACGCGCGCGCGTGCAGCCCCAGCTTATTGGTGATCTCAATTTCCTGTTGCTGCATTTTTCATCTGTGCCGCGGGAATTTGCATGACGCCTTCGATGCCCCCGGAGATTGCTTTCGCGACCACGGTCCTCAGGGGCTCGTTGCGATAAGTCAGTGCGCGCACCAGCATCGGCAGATTCACCCCTGCGACACCTTCGATCTTGCCGGGGATCAGCAACTTGCTGGCGATGTTGCAGGGCGTGGCGCCGAAAACGTCGGAAAACACCAGCACGCCGCCACCCTGGTCGAGGCGGCGCGCCAGTTTGATCGCCTGCGGCAGCACCAGCTGAGGATCGTCGTGCATGCTTACGCCGATCTGCATCAGGTGCGGCGGCCGGCTGCCCATCACGTGGCTGGCGCAGTGAATCAGGCTTTCACCCAGCGTGCCGTGGGCAACGATCAGTATTCCAACCATAAGTCCCTTTGAACTACTGCGGAGAATACCGTAGAGATTCTACCTCCGGGAGCGCCTGGGCGAAGAAAGGCGAGAGGCGTCAGTCGGGTGGCACAAAAGCGGACCGAATGCGCCTCACCCCTCACGCCTTGCCCTTCACCGCCTGTTCAAGCGCATCGATCATCAGCGCCGCGACATTGAAGCCGGTCTGGTCGGCGATTTCACGCATGCAGGTAGGGCTGGTAACGTTGACTTCGGTCAGGTAATCGCCGATCACGTCCAGGCCGACCAGCATCAGTCCCTGTGCCTTGAGTTCAGGGCCGACGGCCTCTGCGATCTCCCGGTCGCGGGCAGTCAACGGCTGCGCCACGCCGGTGGCGCCGGCGGCGAGATTGCCGCGGGTTTCCCCCTGTTTCGGAATGCGCGCAAGCGAGTATGGCACCGGCTTGCCGTCGATGACCAGGACGCGTTTGTCGCCCTTGACGATCTCGGCGATGAAGCGCTGCGCCATCACCGTGCGCCGGCCGTAATGGGTAAGGGTTTCGATCACCACACCGATATTGGGATCCTGACGGTGCAGGCGGAACACGGAGGTGCCGCCCATGCCATCCAGAGGTTTGAGGATGATATCGCCGTGCTCGGCGAGAAAGTCGCGGATCAACTGCTCGACGCGCGTCACCAGCGTCGGCACCGTGAACTGCGCAAATTTGGCGATCGCCAGTTTTTCGTTATGGTCGCGCACGGCACGCGGGTTGTTGACGACGCGCGCACCCTGCTTTTCCGCCAGCTCCAGCAGGTAAGTGCTGTAGATGTATTCCATGTCGAATGGCGGGTCCTTGCGCATCAATACCGCATCGAAAGTCTCCAGCGGCACCGGCTTTTTGTCGCCGACGCGGTACCAGTGCTGGTCGTCGGAAGTGAGCGACAGGTCGCGCGCGTAGCCAAGTACGCGGCCGTCGCGCCAGATCAGGTCCTCCTGCTGCAGCACCGCGAGCGCGTGGCCGCGGGCCGACGCCTCGCGCATCATCGCGTAGGAAGAGTCCTTGTAGGTCTTGATGGTGTCGAGCGGGTCGAGAACGAAGGCGATTTTCATGTTGTTATCGCGGGAGCGCGCCGACTGCGCCGCACGCACAAGCGAGCTGGAACCACGTTCAGGTATTGGCGGCCCTGGCTTGCGGAAACGGCTGTTGTTCGAGCGTGGATTCCATGCGCTCCAGCTCAATCGCGGCGGCGAGCAAAGCCAGCCGCGCCACCACGCCGTAGGCATAAAAGCGGTTGGGCGCACAGTCGGGATTGCCGTCGAGGTCCGGCAGAGAGCAACTGTCCTCGAAAGCGAGCGGCTCGAAACGCATGCCCGGTGCGTTCAGGTTCTGGTCGACGCCACGCTGGGTGTGCACGCGATAAAAGCCGCCGACCACAAAGTGATCGATCATGTAAATGACCGGTTCGGCGACCCCGTCGTTCACGGTCTCGAAGGTGTAGACGCCTTCCTGCACCATCACGTTGGAAACCTGCAGGCCTTCCTTCACCACCGCCATCTTGTTGCGCTGCTTGCGATTCAGCCCCTGCACTTCGGAGGCGTCCTTGACGGTCATGATCCCCATCCCGTAGGTGCCGGCGTCGGCCTTGACGATCACGAAGGGCTCGTACTGGATGCCGTACTCGCGGTATTTCGCGCGCGTCTGGGTCAGGATGTGGTCTACCCAGCCCGCGAGGCATTCCTCGCCGACATGCTCCTGGAAGTTGATCTCGCCGCAGGTGGCAAAGTAGGGATTGATCAGCCAGGGGTCGATGCCCAGCAGCCCGGCGAACTCTTCGGCGACTTCCTTGTACGCGGCGAAATGGTTCGACTTCAGCCGTGTCGACCAGCCTGCGTAGAGCGGCGGGATCACAGGCTGCTCGAGGTTCTTGAGGATGTTCGGGACGCCAGCCGACAAATCGTTGTTGAGCAGAATGGTGCAGGGGTCGAAGTCGGCCAGCCCCAGGCGGTTGCCGCGGCGAACCAGCGGCTCCAGCACCAGCTTCTTGCCGTCGGGCAGGTCCAGCGCGGTCGGCGCGGTGATCTCCGGCAACAGTGAGCTGATCCGCACCTTCACGCCGGCGAGCTGCAGGATGTTCTGCAGTGCTGCCACGTTCTGCAGGTAATAGATGTTGCGGGTATGGTTCTCGGGGATCACCAGAAAGCCGCGTGCGTCCGGACACACCTTCTCGATCGCGATCATCACGGCCTGTACGCACAGCGGCAGGAATTCCTTGCTCAGGTTGTTGAATCCCCCGGGGAAAAGGTTGGTGTCCACCGGCGCCAGCTTGAAGCCGCTGTTGCGCAGATCCACCGATGCGTAAAACGGTGCCGCATGTTCCTGCCATTGGCCGCGGAACCAATGCTCTATTCCCGGCATGCCGTCGAGAATCTGCTTCTCGAGCGAAAGAACGGGGCCGGTCTGTGCAGTAGCAAGGCGGGGAACGGTCATGTGCGTCAACAGGTTGGGTTCGGCCGGATTGTAGCAGACGCGCTCTGCCGGCGAGCCGTTCGGTTTGCTGCCCGGCGCCTCTGTCCGCAACCTGACGCCCAATCGGCGGCGCGAGCCATACGGCCGCCATTGGACGCCTCGCACGGCAAGAAAACGGGCGCCCGAAGGCGCCCGATGAATTGGTAAGCGTGCTTACCGGAGGAGATTACATGGTCGGGGACCGATAAAGATCCCGGAACGTAACAATTGTCATTCGACTTTTTCGCCGTGCAGGCTGATGTCCAGACCTTCGCGTTCCTGATCTTCCGGCACACGCAGTCCAATTGTCATGTCGATGACCTTGAGGATGATGAAGGAAACGATGAAGCCGTAGATCAGTGTCGCGCCCACGCCCCAGAGCTGGGTTAGCACGCTGCCCTCGGCCCCGCTGATGTCCTTGCTCACCAGGGCGCCGGTCAGCAAGGCGCCGACGATCCCGCCGATGCAGTGCACGCCAAACGCGTCGAGGGAATCATCGTAGCCAAGCATTTTCTTGACGTACGAGGAAGCGTAGAAGCAGAGTATGCCTGCAGCCACCCCGATGATCACCGAGGCATTGGGTCCGACGAATCCGGATGCCGGGGTGATCGCAACCAGGCCCGCCACCGCTCCCGAGGCGATTCCGAGCACGCTCGGTTTGCCCTTGATCAACCACTCGGAGAACATCCAGGCGAGCGCCGCCGCTGCTGTCGCAATCTGCGTTACCGCCATCGCCATGCCGGCACGGCCATCGGACGCCACTGCGGAACCCGCGTTAAAGCCGAACCAGCCCACCCACAGCAGCGATGCACCGATGAGCGTGAGCGTGAGGTTGTGCGGCGCCATCGGTTCCTTGCCGTGGCCGACGCGCTTGCCGAGAGCGAGCGCGCAAGCCAGACCCGCAATACCCGCGTTGATGTGCACCACCGTGCCGCCGGCGAAATCGAGCACGCCCTTGGCAGCAAGCCAGCCGCTCGGTTCCCACACCCAGTGCGCAATCGGGGCATAGACCACGATCGACCAGATGCCCATGAACCACAGCATCGCCGAAAACTTCATGCGTTCCGCGAACGCGCCGGCGATCAGCGCCGGGGTGATGATGGCGAAAGTGAGTTGGAACATCGCGTAGACCGTCTCGGGCACCGTCAGTCCCAGATGGGACACCGAAACTTTGCCCGCGTCTTTCAGGTAGACCACCCCGTCCATGAAGACGCGGCCGAATCCGCCGAGATAAGCGGTGCTCCCCGGCGTGAACGCAAGGCTGTAGCCGACCAGCCACCACAGGATCGTCACCAGACAGCAGATCGCGAAGCTCTGCATCAGCGTTGCCAGCACGTTTTTCTTGCGCACCATCCCGCCGTAGAACAGCGCCAGGCCGGGAATGGTCATCAGCAGGACCAGCGCGGTGGAAGTGAGCATCCACGCCGTATCGCCGGAGTTGATTTTGTCGTTGGTGACCACTACCGGTTCGGTCGGCGCCGGCGGTGCTGCCGGAGCCGCTGCCGCACCGCCCGCCGTCGCGGTTGCCGTATCGGCAGGCTTGGCCTCGTCGGCAAAGCCGGGTACGGAGAGTCCCAGCACTCCGCACAAAGCGAACAGCATCAGAAATTTTCTAATCATGACGTTCTCCCTATAGCGCATCGGCGCCGGTCTCGCCGGTGCGGATGCGGACGACTTGTTCGAGGTCGAACACGAAGATCTTGCCGTCGCCGATCTTGCCGGTGTTCGCGGATTTCTCGATCGCTTCGATCACCTGTTCGAGCAGCTCCGTCTTGATCGCGGCCTCGATCTTCACCTTGGGCAGGAAGTCGACGACGTATTCGGCACCACGGTACAGCTCGGTGTGGCCTTTTTGCCGTCCGAAGCCCTTGACTTCGGTGACCGTGATCCCCTGCACGCCGATTGCGGACAGGGCCTCACGCACCTCGTCAAGCTTGAACGGCTTGATGATTGCGGTAACGAGTTTCATGGGTACTCCCTTGATGGTGGATGTTGCCAGGCGTCGCGGTCAGAACTTGTAGATGGCTTCCAGGCCGTAGGAGAACTGACTGTTGCCCGCTGAGCCATCTGACTTCACAAATGACGACTGGTCGGACTTGTCGCCGCGGAGCTCGCCCCGAATTTCCATGCTCTTTGTGGGCAGATACGCAAGCGTAACTGTTCCTTCCTTCCACTTCTGAATCACACCTGTGCGGTAGCCGTCCTTGTCGTCGAAGTATTCGCCACGCACGGAGAGGCGCCAGGTGTCGGTCAGCAGGTAGTTGACGTAACCGGCTAAACCCGACCACTTGGCCTTGATGGTGCTGCCATCCACAAGCGAGGTGAAATTGTCTTGAGTGGCGTAGTCATAGTTCAGCGTAAAGCTGAGCTTATCCGTGGCGGTATAAGTGGCGACCAGATCGAGGAGGTTGCGCGTTCCTTCGGGACCCGTTGCGGTCAGCCCGCCCACTCGCTCAGTGCCTGCGTGATATCCCGCTGCAATGGTCAGCGACTTCATCGGGGTTGCCAACAATCCCAGTTCCAGGGTCTTTTGCTTGTTGGTGTCCCTTACGTCGTCCCACCCGTTGTTCACCCCGCCCATCACGCTCAACATGTCGTTGACAGCGTACGTGGCGCGCAAGCCGGTGTGCGTGAAGGGGATGGCGTAACCGAACAGGATCGAACGCGAATAATTGAAGTCGCCGGTGGAGTTGATGACTTCGGCCCCCGCATTTGTGACGTACTTGCCGGCGACGACTGTCAGCGGCCCGGTCGCGTACTGGGCGTACGCTTGGGTGACGTCAAATTGCGACTCGGTGTTGGTATCGAACGCATGAATTACCCTGGCGTCTCTGCCCGCAGTGAGGTTCACCAAGCCGCCGAAACCTTCTTTCGGCTGCTTCGCGACGGTGATGGCTGCCTGGTGAAGGTTGAAGGAATTCGGCTCGGTATCGAACACCCGGTTGGCGGTGCCACTTGTAAACAGCCCCGTACCTGAAAGGTGGGAATAAGCGGTATCGATGTAGCCTGCAAGCGAAACTCCCGAGGCTTCCAATACCTGGTCGAGAGTTGGCACGGCGGGTTTGGCCGGCGGGTCTGCGGCAAGCACGGCACCCGGCGGCGCAAAGGCGCTGATCGCAGCAACGGCGAGGAGATTTTTTTTCAGCATGGCGATGTCCCTTTAATGATGGTTGCAACAAAGTCGGCAACGAACCCAAAAGCAGCCGCAAGAGTCGTCAGCATTTACCATGCCACACAAAAATCTCCTTTGTATTAATGTGTTAATCATATTCCGGACGAAGCGCCGCGCAGTGATGCACCAAAGAAATGCATCATTGGAGTGCCCCGCACCTTGCCGGTGCGAAGACGGGCGCAGGGGTTGCTTTGCTACACTTCGCGAAGGAGGGTGTCCGTGGATACGAAGCTATTGGATGACTTGAATCGCAGGGTGAGCGATTTGATCGCCGCCACCCCGGCGAAAGACATCGAGAAGAATCTGCGCGCGCTGCTGTCGAGCGCTTTCTCGCGGCTCGATCTGGTGACGCGCGAGGAATTCGATGTGCAGCAGGAAGTGCTCCGCCATACTCGCGAGAAGCTGCAACAGATGGAGGCGAGGGTTGCGGAGCTGGAAGCGAGATTGAGTCAATAGGGACGAGGGGCAAGGGACGAGGGTTGAGTGGAAAAAGCATGAGCGTCTTTGCGAAGAAGACCGGCCTCGCCGCTTTGGAGCTCAACCAACTCCCGTTCCGGATTTCGAACTGTCGTACCAAGCCGTTTCTCGTCCCTCACCCCTCGCCCCTCGTCCCTTGAGTCGCAAACGTGTCCCTCGCCGTTCTATATAGCAGGGCACTGGCCGGCATGGAAGCGCCGCCGGTCACCGTAGAGGTTCATCTCGCCAACGGGCTGCCGAATTTCACCATCGTCGGATTGCCCGAGGTCGAAGTGAAAGAGAGCAAGGACCGGGTGCGCTCCGCCCTGCTCAACTGCCGTTTCGAATTTCCCGCCCGCCGCATTACCGTCAATCTCGCGCCCGCAGACTTGCCCAAGGAAAGCGGCCGCTTCGATCTGCCGATCGCACTCGGCATCCTCGCGGCCTCCGCGCAAATTCCCGCCAACAGGCTCGGCGAGTATGAATTCGCGGGGGAGCTTGCATTGACCGGTGAACTGCGTCCCATCAGGGGCGCGCTGGCCATGACCTACCACGCGCATCGTTCCGGCCGCGCCTTCGTGCTGCCGGTGGAGAGCGCAACGGAAGCATCGCTGGTGCGCGACGCGCTGGTCTATCCGGCTGCCACACTGTTGCAGGTGTGCGCACACCTTGCCGGGCGCGAGATCCTGCAGCGTGCCGCCGATCCGCCGCCGTCGCCGGCTGCGGCCTTTCCGGACCTGGCGGAGGTCAAGGGCCAGGCGCCGGCCAAACGGGCGCTCGAAGTCGCCGCCGCCGGCGGCCACAGCGTGCTCATGGTTGGCCCGCCGGGGACCGGCAAGACCATGCTCGCCGAGCGCTTTGCCGGCATCCTGCCGCCGATGACCGAGGAGGAGGCGCTGGCCTCCGCGGCGATGCAATCGCTTGGCAGCCAGGGCTTCGACGTGCGCAACTGGAAGCGCCGTCCTTATCGCGCGCCGCACCACACCGCCTCGGCGGTGGCGCTGGTTGGCGGCGGCAGCAATCCGCGCCCGGGAGAGATCTCGATGGCGATGCATGGCGTGCTGTTCCTGGATGAGCTGCCCGAGTTCGGCCGCGATGTGCTGGAAGTGCTGCGCGAGCCGCTCGAGTCCGGAAAGATCAGCGTGTCGCGCGCCGCGCGCCAGGCCGAATTTCCGGCGCGCTTTCAATTGATCGCGGCGATGAATCCCTGTCCCTGCGGTTTCCTCGG
>JBGQGT010000025.1:0-11977 GCA_041497595.1 Gammaproteobacteria bacterium | reverse complement strand
GGGCTTCTCGCCTGGGAGTGGCTGCTCATGCAAGCCAACACGATGGGAATACGCGGCGGTTCGGCGTTCCATGCAATGGCCGGCTTCGGCCGCCACCATCACTTGCACGAAGAGCATTTTTTCGAGCTGGCCGGGACCCTGACGGTCGAGGTCGAATTCATCGTCACCAAGGAAGAAGTGGCGAGCCTGCTGGAACTGATCCGGCACCAGAAGCTCCGCGTCTTCTACGCGCACATCCCGGCGCTCTTCGGCGTGATCAACCCGGATCGACAGGATTCGCCCTCGGTTGCGGCCGATACCTGAGGGGAGAGGAACATGACCGAGATCTGGGCGCTGGCGGCATTGTGGTTGGGTTTGGCCCTGATTGCCACCCTGGTGTCCATGTGGCTGCGAATTGCGACCGCGCTGTCGGAAATAGTGGTCGGCACCATCGCCCAGCTCTTTATCGGCGCTGCGCTGGGAAGTTCGCTCCTGGCCGGCGATTCGACCTGGATCAAGTTCCTTTCGGGCGCAGGGGCAATTTTGCTCACTTTTCTTGCCGGCGCCGAACTCGATCCGGTGGTCTTTCGCAAACAGTGGAAGGAGGCCGGCGCGATCGGGTTGGTCAGTTTTGCGGCACCATTTCTTGGTTGCACCGCGGCTGCCCGGTGGCTGCTTGGCTGGCAACCGGAGGCAAGCTGGCTCGCCGGCATTGCCATGTCGACGACCTCGGTGGCCGTGGTGTATGCAGTGATGCTGGAGTTCGGGTTGAACGCCACCGCGTACGGCAAGGTCGTCCTGGCCGCCTGCTTCATTACCGACCTTGCGACGGTCGTCGCACTGGGTTTCATCTTCGCACCCTTCACTGTGAAAACATTGGTGTTCCTTGGCGCGAGCCTCATCGCTTTCCTGGTACTTCCGTGGCTGACCCCGCGTTTTTTCCGGCGTTATGGCAACCGCCCGTCGGAGCTCGAGGCCAAGTTCCTGATGCTTTGCCTGTTCGGACTCGGAGCGCTTGCAACCTGGGCCGACAGCGAAGCAGTTCTGCCGGCGTATCTGATCGGCATGGTGCTCGCGGGTACCGTGGGAAAAGATCATTCGCTGGTGCGCAGGCTGCGCACGCTTACATTCGGGCTTCTGACACCGTTCTATTTCATCCGCGCGGGATCACTGGTGTCCCTGCCTGCACTGGTGGCTGCGCCCGCGGCTTTTCTGGTGATGCTGCTGACAAAGATGGCGACCAAAGTGGCGGGTGTGTATCCGGTAACCCGGGCGTATAACTCACCCCGGCAGGAAGGAATGTACACGACCCTGCTGATGTCGACCGGGCTTACATTCGGCACGATATCGGCCTTGTTCGGCCTGTCGCATCAGATCATTGACCAGGCCCAGTATTCGGCGCTGGTGGCCGCTGTGATCGGCAGCGCCGTCATCCCGACGCTGATTGCCAACGCGTTCTTTCTGCCCAGGCACCTACTGGGCAGGGATGTCGAACCCGGGCAACAGAAGCTTCACGCGGCAGAGCTGCAGTCGCCAACGGAGAAAGCACCATGATCCACAGGATATTGCTCGGCTACGATGGTTCGGAGGCGGCCGATACTGCGTTCGCCTTCGCACTCGAATTTGCGCGAAAATTCGACGCGGAGCTGCACGTCATCGCCGTCGTGCGTCCGCCCGAGTTCGGGGACGAAGTCGAGACCAGGGCGGTGATCGAGAACTCGCGACGCCATTACGAGAATGTTCTGGGCGCACTCAGGGAAAGACTCGCCAAACAACCGGTCGCGGTTCGTTCGAGTCTGGTGGTGGGGCATCCCGCCGAGCAAATGGTGCGTTATGCGGAGGAGCATTCCATCGATCACATTGTGGTCGGCCATCGGGGGCACACGCTGTTCGAGAGATGGCTGATCGGATCAGTGGCGCGGCAGGTCATTGCCTACGCGCACTGCGCCGTTACGGTGGTACGCAAGTAATGGTGCGACGGAGATATCCGCGCAGATCTGCCCGGCATTGAACGATGATAACCTTGAGGCCACGGCCGTTGCGCAGAAAGACGAGATGGCGTCTGCGCTGGATGTTGATCCACCACGGACTGAATTAACCTGACGGAGGCATGATATGGCAGATAATTGGCGATCCAAACTGATCACGCAGGGTCCGGCACGCTCACCCAACCGCGCGATGCTGCGGGCGGTCGGTTTCGGTGACGGCGATTTCGACAAGGCCATCGTAGGCGTGGCCAACGGTCATTCCAACATGAATCCTTGCAACGCCGGCATCCAGCCGCTGGTCGATCGCGCAATGGCAGCGCTGAGGGCGGCCGGCGCCATGCCGCAGGTGTTCGGTTTTCCCACGGTGACCGACGGCATCGGCATGGGCACAGAGGGGATGAAATATTCGCTCGTCTCGCGCGAAGTCATCGCCGATGCGATAGAAACTTCGGTAAATGGTCAGGTCATGGACGGGGTGATGTGTATCGGCGGTTGCGACAAGAACATGCCCGGCAGCGTGATGGCAATGGCGCGCATGAACGTGCCCGGCATTTTCGTGTATGCGGGTACCATCAAGCCCGGAAACTGGAAGGGCCAGGCGCTTACCATCGTCAGCGCCTTCGAGGCGGTCGGCGCCTATTCGGCCGGAAAAATGAGCAAAGAAGATTTCATCGGTGTGGAGAAGAATGCCTGCCCTTCGGTTGGCGCCTGCGGCGGCATGTTCACCGCCAACACCATGTCGTCTTCGTTCGAAGCGCTTGGCATCAGCCTGCTCGGGTCGTCCCAGATGGCCTCGCCGGATCCGGAAAAAGCCGACTCAGCAGCAGAATCCGCCAAAGTCCTGCTCAACGCGATCCGAAAGCGAATCCTGCCGCGACAAATCATCACGCGCAATTCGATCGAGAACGCGATCAGCCTGGTGATGGCGACCGGCGGTTCGACCAATGCCGTGTTGCATTACCTCGCGATCGCATCGGCGGCCGAGGTGGAGTGGACCATCGACGACTTCGAGCGCGTGCGCCAGAAAGTGCCGGTACTGTGCAATCTGAAGCCGTCCGGGCCTTACGTTGCAACCGATTTCCATCGTGCGGGCGGCGTGCCGCAAGTGCTGAAGCTGCTATTGAATAACGGCGTGTTGCACGGCGATTGCCTTACGATTACCGGCCGCACCATCGCCGAAGAACTGGCCAACGTTCCGGACGAGCCGAGGCGCGGTCAGGACGTTATCAGGCCCTGGAGCAACCCGGTGTATCCGCACGGCCATCTGGCGATCCTCAAGGGCAATCTCGCCCCCGAGGGTTGTGTCGCCAAGATCACGGGGCTGAAACAGCACTCGATCACGGGTCCGGCGCGGGTTTTCAATTCCGAGCCCGAGTCGCTCGAGGCGATTCTGGCGAAGAAAATCAAGCCCGGCGATGTCATCGTGATCCGTTATGAAGGCCCCAAAGGCGGGCCGGGGATGCAGGAAATGCTCGCGCCGACTTCGGCGATTATCGGGCAGGGACTGGGCGAATCGGTCGGCCTGATCACCGACGGACGCTTTTCCGGCGGCACTTGGGGAATGGTGGTCGGGCATGTCGCGCCAGAAGCGTATGTCGGGGGCAACATAGCGCTGGTCGAGGAAGGCGATTCGATCACCATCGACTCCGACAAGCGGCTTATTCAGCTCAATGTTCCCGATGACGAGTTGGCGAGGCGCCGCAAGAAATGGAAGCAGCCGGCGCCGCGCTATACCCGCGGCGTGATGGCGAAATACATGAAGCTGGTATCCACCGCGAGCAAGGGCGCCATTACCGACGGCTGAGGCAAGATCGGATAGTCGATGGAACACTTTGAGGTAGGGGGTTGAACAGGTTTCGGCCATCAGGCGACAACTCCGTGCCGACAAACTCGGCCATCGCAAACTTCTCGTACTGGTGGATTACGGGCTCACCCCGGTGGGCCAGATGCTGATCGCCTTGGCGGTCGGCTGGCCACTGCTGTTGTTGGGTCGGCTCGAGTCGTGGTTCGACAAGGGTCTGCGCGGACCCTTGCGTGACGCCATCGTGATCCAGGCCGTCAGCCCCGATACGCGCGGGCGAGCGTTCGGTTTTCACCGGGCTATGGATAGGTGTACGACGCCTCTGTGATCGTCCCAGTGAGGGTGATGGCATTGTTGCTGTCATAGCTGCTCCAGCCGTGATGCGCGGCGGCCGGAGCCGCAACTAGGGATACCGCAAGCAAGGCGAGCGCGAGCGAATTCCTCATCGTTCCTCCAAATCAAATAGACTGTTGCGAGGCCGGGCGCGGAGCGCGAACAGCGTTTACTATAATTCGATCGGTGAGACAGAGCCCCCTTTTCCTTCGTTCCCGCATAAGTTTGTGCCGCTTCGCCACGTGAAAAACACATGCATTGCCGCGAGTGTCGTGAAACGGCGGCGCCACCGCGACCATTCGCAGACTGCGGCGACGCCTCGCCAGCCGCTGCCTTGAAAATTTTCGGATTCGCCGCGTACTCGGGCAGCGGCAAGACAACTCTGATCGAAAACCTGGTCCCGCTATTTGTCGCGCGCGGGCTGAAGGTGTCGTTGATCAAGCATGCCCACCATGCCTTCGACGTGGACCAGCCCGGCAAGGATTCCTACCGTCACCGGCAGGCCGGCGCCACAGAAGTGCTGGTGAGTTCGAGTGCACGCTGGGTGCTGATGCACGAGTTGCGCAAGGAAGCCGAGCCGGAGTTGCCGCAGTTGCTGGAACGGCTTTCACCCTGCGACCTGGTGCTGGTGGAGGGTTTCAAGCAGCAGCCGATTCCGAAGATCGAGATCCACCGGCGCGCCGCCGCAACGCCGTTGCTGCATGCGGACGACCCGCATATCGTCGCCATTGCCACCGATGTCGATCTCGAAACCCGGCTGCCCCGGTTCGGACTGGACGACTACGAGGGGATCGCCCAGTTCATCCTGAGTCACGTCGGGATGCGCTGAACCTGCAAGTTGGGGATAATATCCACATATGAAACCAGACGATTCCCGCATCACCACCATCGAGGTGCTGTACTTCGCGCGGCTGCGCGAAGCGTTCGGCTGCGACAGCGAGCAGGTCGCCGTTCCCGAGTCGGTGAAGGACGTGGCCGGCCTGACGGCATGGCTCAGGCAGAGAGGCGCAGCCTGGGCACATGAGCTGGCGCCGGGCAAGCCGGTTCTCATCGCCGTGAATCAGGACATGGCCGGCGCCGATACGCCTATCAGGAGCGGCGATACGGTGGCGCTGATGCCGCCGGTAACGGGAGGGTAGCGTGACGGTACGCGTGCAGACCGGGGACTTCGACATCAGCGCCGAGATTGCGGCGATGCGTCGCGGCAACCCCAAGGTCGGCGCAGTGGCGAGCTTCATCGGGGTGGTGCGCGACCTGAACGAAGGCGACCACGTCGCCGAGATGACACTCGAGCATTACCCGGGCATGACCGAGAAGGCGTTAGAGAAAATGGTCGCCGAGGCCCGGTCGCGCTGGGATATCTACGATGCGCTGGTCATCCACCGGGTCGGCACGCTCAAGCCGGGCGACCAGATCGTGCTGGTGGTGGTGACGGGCTCGCATCGCGGCAAGGCCTTTCAGGCTTGCGAGTTCCTGATGGATTATCTCAAGACCCGCGCGCCGTTCTGGAAGAAGGAGCGGACTCCCGCTGGCGCGCGCTGGGTCGAGGCACGCGAAAGCGACGACGCGGCCGCAGACCGCTGGTCCTGATCGCGCAGATCCCGATGGCGCAGGCCAAGTCGAGGAAGAATGCGGCGCAAGGCACCCTCAGGCCGCAGATCCGCATCATGTTCCGCAAGGCCATCGCCATGGGTCCGGGAAAAGCCGAGCTGTTGCAAGCCATCGGCGAAACCGGCTCTATTTCGGCCGCGGCAAGGCGCATGAAAATGTCTTATCGCCGCGCCTGGCTGCTGGTGGACACCATGAACCAGTGTTTCAACGGGCCGCTGGTCGAAACCGCCACCGGCGGCAACCATGGGGGCGGGGCCCGCATCACCGAGCTGGGCAAGGAAGTGCTGCGGCGCTACCACGAAATGGATGCAAAGGCCTCGGCAGCCGTTTCGAAGGAAATCATCGCATTCACCCGTCTGATGACCAGGCAGCCCGAGTCCTGATCCAGCCGCAGTCATCCGTTCGGCGTTTCCCTTGACGTAGTGCAGGCGCGAGGATTAATCTTCGCCACCGTTATATACTTGTGTATACGACGCCTTGCCGCCAGCCCGATTTCCTCCAACGTATCCGGTCCCGAGAACATGGCATCCACTGAGGTGATGGTTCCACTGCTGCTGACCCTGAGGGTGGCCGGCTGGGCGACGGTGTTTGCTACGGCTTTCGGCGTGCTGGTTGCGTACGCGGTCGCGCGGTCGCGCTTTCCGGGCCGCGATCTGCTTGACGCGGCGATGACGCTGCCGATGGTGATGCCGCCCACCGTCCTCGGCTACTACATCCTGGTGCTGGTGGGACGCCGCGGTCCCATCGGAGCGTGGCTGGATTCGACGTTCGGCATCACGCTGATTTTCACCTGGCAGGGCGCGGTGATCGCCTCCGCAATTGTTGCGTTCCCGCTGGTATATAAAGCCGCAGCCACTGCATTCGAGGGCGTCGATCCGCAGTACGAGCAGGCGGCGCGGGTACTGGGCAAGTCCGAGTGGGCGGTGTTCTTGCGCGTCACCTTGCCACTGGCGTGGCCGGGAATTCTGGCCGGAGCAATGCTCGCATTTGCGAGGGCGATGGGTGAGTTCGGCGCGACCTTGATGGTGGCCGGAAGTATTCCCGGCAAGACGCAAACTCTTTCCATCGCGGTGTATGAGGCAGTGCAGGCCGGTAAGGACGATGTGGCCAACTTTCTGGTGATCGTCACCTCGGTCGTCTGCATCACCATTCTGGTGGCATCGGGCAAGCTTCTCAAGCCGCGCTACGCCGGTTGAGCGGTACGACGATGCGCATCGAAGTGTCGATCCGGAAGACACTGCGCTCCAAAGGGCGTGAGTTTCATCTCGAAGTGGAGTTCACCTGCCAGGACGACGTCAGCGTCGTCTTCGGGGCTTCGGGGTCGGGCAAATCTGCCACGCTGCGGGCGATCGCCGGGTTGGACCGGCCGGACAGCGGGCGCATCGTCGTGGACGGCCGGGTGCTGTTCGACTCTGCACGCGGAATCGACGTTCCGGCGCGCATGCGCTCGGTCGGGTACGTGTTTCAGGACTATGCCCTGTTTCCCCACCTCACCGTCGAAGAGAACGTGGCGCTTCCGGTGAATCCGTGGTGGCGCCGGCGGCCGGCAAGAGAAGTCGCCAAGCGCGTGCAGGACCTGCTGGACATCTTCGAGATCGGCAGTCTGGCGCAAAGCTATCCGTGGCAGATCTCCGGAGGCCAGCGGCAACGCGTCGGACTGGCGCGCACGCTCATCAGGAAGCCCGCAATTCTGTTGCTCGACGAACCGTTTGCGGCGCTCGATCCGCTGTTGCGTATCCGCATGCGCCAGGAGCTGCTGAATACGCAATGGCTGTTCAAGGTGCCGATGCTGGTTATTACGCATGACCCTCAGGACGTAGCGGCGCTGGCCGAGAACCTGGTGGTCCTGCGCAAGGGGAGGGTGGAGCGAACCGTGGATCTCAAAGGCCCTCCGTATCGGGACGAGAAGGGCATTCCTGTTCGCGGCGTCATTCGCCGATTGCTGATGGACACCTCGGTAGATTCCAACGGCACGCCGGTATCGATTCCCCTTCGCGCCATGCGCTAGTTTTTTTGGATTTCATTGTGTCGGTGAAGAAATTAGGAATCGTCGCGCAAATCTGATATGTCCGAGTACAGGAACAACAAGGGAGAAACCCGGATGAAAAACGTGAACCTCCGATGGAGAAAAAATGCCGCGGCGATTGCCGGAGCCTTCCTGGTTGCTGCCAGCCCGGTTCAGGCCCAGGATTCTTCGGAGCGGCTTCAGGAGCTCGAGCAGGCGGTGAAAGACCTCTCCAAGGAAATCGACGTCCTCAAGGAAGCCGACACCAAAGCTGCGGCAACGTCCCAGAAAGCGGATTCCGAGGCACCGGCGGTGGTCTGGCGCGAGGGCGTGCAGTTCAACGATCCACGCGGCAACTGGTCGCTGCGTATCTTCGGCCGCGGTCAACTCGACTACCGTCAGTTCGATCCGAACGGCGCCGCGAACACGTTCGCCATCCGGCGCGCCCGGCTCGGCGCCGGCATCAATTTCATGAAGGACTACGGACTCACGATCGAGGGGGAGTACGCCACCGGAAGCGCCCAGGGGGCAGCCACACAGGGCACCGCCATCACCAATGCCTACATGGATTTTAACTGGTTCAGCAAGGCGCGCATTCGCGCCGGACAGTTCAAACCGCAGTTCGGTCTCGAGAATACCGCATCAGCTAATTTGAGCGACTTTCAGGAGCGGGCATTGACGCAGAACCTGATCCAGAACCTGAACTACGACCGTGGAATCATGGTGTACGGCGCACCGATGAAAGGACTGAATTACGGAATTACCGTAAGCAACGGTACCGGACTCAATCTGGAAGAGCGGCAGGGCAGCCGCGAGGAGCTTGATGCAGACGGCAAACTTCTCACCGCGAGACTTACTGCAGATTTCGCCCAGTTTCTGGACGTAAAAGACACGTTGATCCATCTCGGCGCTTCTTACAAGAGCGGATCGGTGGTGAACACTTCCGCCAGCGGTTTCGTCGCTGCTACCGGCCAGACGGAGGGACGTGGCGTGATTTTCTTCAACCCGGAAGCTTTTGCAGCTACAGGGGTCGAGGCCTCGAATGTCGATCGCACGCTGTCGGTTGGAGAACTTGCCCTTGCGCGCAAGTCGGTGAAGTTGCAGGCGGAGTACTGGGAGGCCCGGTACGAGGGCACCCGCACTACCGCCCCAGTGACCTCCTTCGACAGGAATATTGAGTCAGGGTACCTGAGCGTGCTCTGGCTGATCACCGGCGAGAACTATTCGGATGCCTACAGCAATGGGGTCTTCGGCCGGATCCGCCCGCGCAACAATTTCTCGACGGAAGAAGGCGGCGGTTGGGGCGCGTGGGAACTCGGTATTCGTTACAGCTTCTTCGACGCCGGTGATTTCGACGCGGCCGGCACGGGTGTTGCCAATACCGGACGCGTCTCGACAACCGGCACCGGTGTCACGGCATCGGCTCCCACCCGGAAAGCAAATGCGTGGACACTCGGACTCAAGTGGATGCCAAATGCCTATACGCGGCTGATGGCGAATTACACGGTCACGGAATTCGACACGCCGATTGTCGTCAATGGCATCACCATGGATGAGGAAAAGGCACTGACTCTGCGCGCGCAGGTGGATTTCTAGGTGGCCGGCCGGCAGCGGAGATTGCGATGAGCGCTCCAAGCAAGACTGCGTTCGCGCTGGCAGCGGTTTTCTGGATCGGATCCGCAACCGCCGCCGATCTGGTGATTTCGGCCGCCGCCAGCCTGACCAATGCCTTTACCGACCTCGGCAAGGAATTCGACAAGAGCAATCCGGGTCACAAGGCGGTATTCAATTTTGCCGGCTCGGGCGCTCTGCTCCAGCAGATTGCGCGCGGCGCACCGGTGGACGTATTTGCGTCGGCCGACCAGGAGACCATGGATCGCGCCGACAAGCAGAACCTGATCGTGCGATCGTCGCGTGTGGATTTCGTACGCAATACGCTGGTTGCCGTTGGGCCGAAGGGGGCGGCGTCCGCGCCGAAATCTCTTGAGGACCTGAAGAATGCGGCCGTTACCCGGCTGGCGATCAGCAACCCTGCGAGCGTGCCCGCGGGGCGTTACGCCAGGGAGGCGCTGGAAGCCGCCGGTCTGTGGGATGCGGTGAAGGCAAAATCGCTCAACACCCAGAACGCGCGCCAGAGCCTGGACTACGTGGCGCGCGGAGAAGCGGATGCCGGGTTCGTCTACGGCACCGACGCGGCGGTCATGCCCGACAAGGTCGAGGTACTGTTCGAGGTGCCGACCAGGACGCCGATCCTGTATCCGATTGCCGCGGTGAAGGGCAACGGCAACGAAAACCTTGCCGTGAAGTTCATCGACTATGTGCGCTCGGATGCCGGACAGAGGGTTCTTGCAAGATACGGATTTCGAAAACCCGGACCCACCTCACCCCGTTAGAAGTGCACATGACGCACTTTCGTCACAAGACATTTTTGCGTGCACCTCTAACGGGGCTCACCCGAACCCTCTCCCCCTGACCACCAAAAGGACCGTTCACTCGGAGCATGTCGAGAATTCCGGAAGTCCTCTTGGTGGTCAGGCGGAGAGTGAAATTGATCCGCGTTCTTCCCTCCTTTCAGCAAGACTCCTACGCGAGCTTTTTTGGTTACACTTGCCTCCCTCGGAAAACGATTACTCCCTTTCCGCATCTTGACCTTTCCTCCCTCTCCACTTGTGGAGAGGGGCGGGGTGAGGTCAGGGGGAGCGGAAGAGTTGAGATGGCGGCGCAATGACAGGGGCGGGATTCTTTGCGGTGGGAGTGGGCGCGGCCCTGGGTGCTTGGCTGCGCTGGGGGCTCGGGCTGCTGCTCAACCCGGTATTTCCTACGCTTCCGTACGGCACGCTCGCAGCCAATCTGATCGGCTGCTACCTGATCGGCGTGGCGGTGGAGTTGTTCGTTCATCACTCCGGCATGCCGCCTGAGGTTCGGCTGTTCGTCATCACCGGTTTCCTCGGCGGCCTCACCACGTTTTCCACGTTCTCTGCCGAAGCGGTCGGCCTGCTAACGCGGCAGCAATACGCCTGGGCGTCCGCGCTGATCCTGTCTCATTTGCTGGGTTCGCTGGCCGCGACCATTCTCGGAATCATGACCGTCAAGGCAATGCGGGGTTGATGATGGCTCAGGGAGTGCATCTCAAGATTTTCGTAACCGAGCACGAGCAGCACAACGGCGAGTTGCTCTTCGAATTTGGGTTGACGCGAGACAAAGGCTGAGGCCTGCGAGTCACGGTTTATCGGGGTAAATCGCAGTATTCAACAGGGCGCGCGCGGTGTCGATCACTTCCGACGCGGTTATTCCCAGCGGCCCGATCCCCTGTTTCACCAGTTGATCGGCGGCAAGTCCGTGCAGATGCACGCCGGCGAGCAGCGCCATGCCGGGTTCGGCGCCCTGCGCGGCGAGCGCCGCGATGATGCCGGCCAGCACGTCTCCCATCCCCGCCGTCGCCATTCCCGGATTCCCGGTGGTGTTCACGTACCAGTCACCGTTTTCCAGCGCGCAGATGCTGCCGTTGCCCTTGAGTAGGGCACCGCATGTGAACCTCGTTGCCAGTTCGCGTGCGGCGGCAACTCGATTGCCCTGAATGTCCGGGATGGATTTGCCGAGCAGCCGGGCGGCCTCGGCCGGGTGGGGCGTGAGCAGCGTCGCGCCGCCGCGGGCTGCGAGAGCCTGCCGCACCTTGGCATCGGCCGCGATCAGGTTAAGTGCGTCGGCATCCACGATCAGTGGTGCGGTGTGTCCCAGCAGCGCGGCCAGTGCGTGCAGTGCGGCCTGCGACTGCCCGAGACCCGGACCGCAGACGATGCAGTCCAGCCCCTCCATTTTCAACAGGTCCTGCGCCGGTCGCAGCATGAGCTCCGGCTGATCGAGGTCCACGGCCGGCGAGTCGGCAAACAAGCCGACGTACACGCGGCCGGCGCCGAGCCTGAGCGCCGCGCGGCCCGCCAGCAATGCGGCGCCGACCATTCCCGGCGCCCCGCCGAGGATGCCGACATTGCCGTACATGCCCTTGTGGCTGTTGCGCGGTCGCGGTCGCAGGATCGCGCCCAACAGCGCGGATTCGATGCGCCGACCGGCCGGGCCGGGCTTTGCGGGGATGGCCACGCCCAGGGAGTCAAGACGCACTTCACCCGCATGGTCCGGTCCGTCCAGCGTCAAGAGACCAGGCTTGAGCCCGATGAAGGTGATGGTGTGATGCGCGCGTACCGCGCAGCCGAGCACGCGTCCGCTGTCGGCGTGCAGGCCGCTGGGAATGTCGATCGCGAG
>JBGQGT010000024.1:0-12241 GCA_041497595.1 Gammaproteobacteria bacterium | reverse complement strand
GATTTCTTCCACGCTGCGACCGGGGTGCACGCTGTCGAGCCTGAAGCGGCGGCGTTCGCGGTCGAAGGAAAACAATCCCAGTTCGGTCAGCATCGCGTACGGGCCGCCAAGGCGATGCACGCCGGGTTCGCTCACGCCCGGCGCGCTGATGAAGTCCACTTTCGGCACCATGACCCGGCGGCTGTGCTCTTCGCGGAAGAGAATCACGCGCGGCACCAGAAAGTACAAATAAGCAGAGCCGAAAGAGCCGGGCCAGCGCACTTCATTGTTGGGATACTCGCCGGTACCGACCAGGTTGATGTTGGCCTGTCCGTCGATCTGGCCGCCACCGAGAAAGAACGCGTCGATGCGGCCCTGTGCGGCCATGTCGAACAACTCGACGCCGCCGCTGGTGAAGCCTTCATTGCGCAGCGAGCCGAGCACAGTGACCCGCATCGGCTCGCGCGACTGCGTTCGCGCCAGCAGCGCGCCGGCACCGGGGATCGGGGAGGAGGCGCCGACCGCGACGTGGCGGCAGCCGCGCAACAGCCGCGCGATCACCGTGATCAGCAATTCGGTGCGGCTGAATTCGCTCATGCAACCGCGCGGCGGGTGTCGAGCCAGGAATCGAGAAACCGTGTGAATCCAGCGGCCGTGCCAGCGGCCGCGACATAATTCGCCAGCGCTGCTTCGTCATCCGCATACAGATCCCAGAATGCCAGCGGCCAGGCTCCGCGCTTGGCTGCTGCAACCCGCGTGACGTAGATTGCAGGCAACACGCCGGCAGCCCGTTGCGGATCGTCCAGGAGATCGTCGTCGGTGATCTCCTCGACCGTCACCAGGGTTTGCCTGGCGGCGTGGGCCATCAGCATGAGTTCGCGCTTGGCGCCGACGAACACATTGCCATGACGATCGGCAAGCGGCGCGTGAAACAGCGCGACATCCGGGCGGATGCCGGGAAGCGCAACGATCCGGTCCTGCTCGGCGAACGGGTTGTCGATCACTTTCCAGTCCAGCCGGTGACGCAGCAGGTCGGTGCCGATGAGGCCGCGCAGCGGCATGAACGGAATACCCTTTTCACCAGCCTGCAGCGCCGCATAGATCGCCGGGCAGGTGGCGTCGAGAACGCGGATTGCGCCTTCGAGAACCGCGGCGGTGAAGCGCGGCGCGCTGCCGAATTCCCCCAGCGTTACCGCGGAAGTTTCGATGGTCGCGACCGCGCCGGCGCCGATCAGGATATCGGCCTGCAGCCCGCCGACCGGGACGCAGACCAGGTGCAGGTCGCGCACGCCGCGGCGCACGAGCTCACGCGTTGCGGCCATGGCAATGCCCGACGAGTCCTTCGGCACGGCAAGCAGTGCGCCATCGGGTACGGCGGCGGCGAGCGCTTCGAGCGACGACACAACGTCTGACACCAAGTTCGGCTCCTGTGGATCCCGGGACATCGCAACTGCGTCCATCGTTACCGGCACGGCATTATGACGCGGAAGCCGCTCAAGCGTCTAAGGTCGCGGCCACGTCCGGTTGGCGCGGTCGCGGGTGCGGAGCCATCTTCGTCAGCGTTGAGGTGCCGGCGCTTTCAAAGTCGCGGGACCGAGCTCGACGACTTGATCCTTGTCGGATATCCAGATCTGACCTTCCTGGATGGTGAATTGCAGTTGCATGTTGCGAAGCGCCAGCTTCGCCAACGCCTGGGTCGAGGCCGCAGGCAGGCTGATCACGGACAGATTCTCCACCTGCCCGAGTTTCGCGTTGACCTGATCCCACCAGAGTTCGGCGCCGCGTCCACCGTAACTGTAAACGAACACCTGCCGGGCGCGACCGCAGGCCCTGCGAATGCGTTTTTCATCGCGCAGGCCGACATCGATCCAGATTTCGATGGAGCCGGTCAGGTCTTTCTGCCAGAGGTCGGGTTCGTCATCGGTGCTCAATCCCCGGCCAAACGACAAGGCCTCATTAGCGTGCAGCGCGAACGCCAGCAGCCGTACCATCATGCGCTCGTCGGTCTCCGACGGATGGCGGGCGATGGTCAGCGTGTGATCACCGTAGTAGCGACGGTCCATGTCGGCGATCCGCAGATCCGCCTTGAAGATTGTTGCCTTGAGGGCCATGGGGTCAGGGATGCCTTTGCGAAAAGTTGGCGTTGCGGCCGATTCCCGGAATTTTGCCGTGGCCAATTGACTGAACAATCTGGGAAGGATGGGCCCGCGTGCGTATTTCGTGTGCTTGCATTGTCACCCCGGCACGTGAAATAGTTGAAATGACCGACTTGGCTTGGGGACGACATGCGCTCGACGATACGCATCCTGCTTGCAATCACCCTGTCGCTCGGGGTTGCGCCCGTCGAAGTACGTGGCGAAGAGCCAGGCATAACGACGTCGCCGCAGCTCGCGAAACTGCGCAAGGAAATTACCGAACTGGTCGGGCCAGCGCGCTGCATGAATCTGGTGCAATGCCGGGTCGCCGCAATCGGAATCGATTCCTGCGGCGGCCCGGCCGCGTACCTGGTGTATTCGTGGCTCTCGACCGACAAGGGCGCGCTCGAGACCAAGATCGCGGAGTACAACTTTCTGCAGGAGGATCTGCAGAAGAAGCAACAGCCGGCAGCAAGCTGTGCGGTGCTTCCCGAGCCGACCGCTGCGTGCGTCATCGGCCGCTGCGTGCTTCCCGGCAGCCGCTAGCGCGATGTTTGGTGCTTATCAGAATCCGAAACCACTTTAACCGCAAAGATTCTTTTCAATACCTTCCTTTCAATACCCCCTTGAGGGGTGCGCTCGACGGGTGCCCTTGAGGGGTACGCAAAGGAGTGGGCGCTTGAAGCGAACGTGCGGACGTGCATTTCTCCGGATGTCGAAAGCCTCACAGCAGTGACGGTTTGTCGACGCAAGGCGTCTTGCGATCGAGCGCAGCGCGGATATCTTCGATCAGGCACGAGGCGGTATAGACGTTCTCCATGGCTTCCAGTTTGGAGCCTTGCTGGATCGCGATAAGTCCCTGATCCAGCAGAGAATCGGCGTCCAGCAGTTTTCTCAGTATGTCGTTCATGGGCGTTGGCGGCACGGTTGCGGTTCTCATATCGCCCTCCTTTGCGGGCGTCACACCCTGAATATTGCAACCCCCGTGCCCGGCGTCCGTCCGTTGGTCGGAAATGGCGAAAAAAATCCCGGGTGGCCTGCGCCATCCGGGATTTCCGGGTTGCAGAAAAGGAAGCTCTGGTGCGTTTACAGCACCGGCACCAGCAGCAGCGCGACGATGTTGATGATCTTGATCAGCGGGTTTATCGCCGGGCCGGCAGTGTCCTTGTAGGGATCGCCGACGGTGTCGCCGGTCACCGCCGCCTTGTGTGCATCGGAACCCTTGCCGCCATAATGTCCGTCCTCGATGTACTTCTTGGCGTTGTCCCATGCGCCGCCGCCGGTGGTCATCGAGATCGCCACGAACAATCCGGTGACGATGGTACCGATCAGAAGACCCCCGAGCGCCTTGACGCCCGCGCCCGGGCCCATCAGCCAGTTCATGCCGATTGCAACGACCACCGGAACCAGGACCGGGAGCAGCGACGGCACGATCATTTCCTTGATCGCGGCCTTGGTCAGCAGGTCCACCGCGCGCGAATAATCAGGCTTGGCGGTGCCTTCCATGATGCCCTTGATCTCGCGGAACTGGCGGCGCACTTCGTTCACGACCGAACCGGCAGCGCGACCCACCGCTTCCATCGCCATCGCGCCAAACAGATAAGGCACCAGGCCGCCGATGAAGAGCCCGATGATCACTGCCGGATCGGACAGGCTGAATGCCACCAGCTTGCCCTGGGCTTCGAGGTTGTGGGTGTAGTCGGCGAACAGCACCAGCGCGGCCAGGCCGGCGGAGCCGATGGCGTAGCCCTTGGTAACCGCCTTGGTGGTGTTGCCCACCGCGTCGAGCGGATCGGTTATGTCGCGGATCTTCGACGGCAGCCCGGCCATCTCGGCGATGCCGCCGGCGTTGTCGGTGATCGGGCCGTAGGCATCCAGCGCCACGATCATGCCGGTCATCGACAGCATCGCGGTGGCGGCGATGGCAATGCCGTACAGGCCGGCCAGCGAGTAGGAAGCCCAGATCGAGGCGCACACCGCCAGCACCGGCAAAGCGGTCGCTTTCATCGAAACGCCGAGGCCGGCAATGATGTTGGTGGCATGGCCGGTCTGCGACGCTGCCGCGATGTGGCGCACCGGCGCATATTCGGTGGCTGTGTAGTACTCGGTGATGACCACCATCGCCGCGGTCAGCACCAGCCCGACCAGCGAGGCATAGAACAGGTTCATGGCGCCGATCGGACTGTCGGCCATCATTTTCGTGGTGATGAAGTAGAAGGCGATCGCGGCGAGCACGCCGGACACGATCACGCCCTTGTACAGCGCGTTCATGATCTTGCCGCCCTCGGAAGTCTTCACGAAGAAGGTGCCGGCGATCGAAGCAAGGATCGAAGCGCCGCCCAGAACCAGCGGATAGAGGATGCCGTTCGCGCCGACCGAATCCACCATCAGGCTGCCCAGCAGCATGGTGGCGACGATCGTGACCGCGTAGGTTTCGAACAGGTCGGCCGCCATGCCGGCGCAGTCGCCGACGTTGTCGCCGACGTTGTCCGCGATCACCGCGGGGTTGCGGGGGTCGTCTTCCGGAATGCCGGCTTCAACCTTGCCCACCAGGTCGGCGCCGACGTCGGCGCCCTTGGTGAAGATGCCGCCGCCAAGACGCGCGAAGATCGAGATCAGCGATCCGCCGAAGGCCAGGCCCACCAGCGCGTGCAGCGCCTTTGCTTCGCCCGCGGAAGGCAGGATCACCGCGTAGTAACCGGCCACGCCCAGAAGGCCCAGTCCCACCACCAGCATGCCGGTTATCGCGCCGCCGCGGAACGCCACGTTGAGCGCGGCATCGATGCCGTGATTGGCGGCCTCGGCAGTGCGAACGTTGGCGCGCACCGAGATGAACATGCCGATGTAGCCGGTGGCACCGGAGAGCACCGCGCCGACGATGAAGCCGATCGCGGTATACCAGTCGAGCCCGAAGCCGAGCACGAAGAACAGCACCGCACCGACGATGGCGATGGTGGTGTACTGGCGATTCAAGTAGGCCTGGGCACCCTGCTGCACGGCGCGCGCGATTTCCTGCATGCGCGCGTTGCCGGCAGGCCTGCCCAGTATCCACTTGATCGAGATCGCCCCGTAAATGATCCCGATGATCGCGCACACCAGCGCGAAGATCAGTGCTGAAGACATGAGTTCCCCTTTAATCTGTTTATCTGTTCAGGGCCGAATGACGGGCCGGCCCCTTGACCCTGGAATGAATGAACGCCGCATCGCTTCCCGCCGGTAATCCCGGGAAGGGGGCGGCAGACCAACGCGCGATTTTATCCGAATTTGCCCGGCAGATTGACCGTTTTGGACGGTCGGTGGCGGGATTCAGAGTTTGAATACGGGCAGTTTCTTCGGTACCGCGACGTTCTTGAGGATCACGTAGCCGGGAAGCCCGTCCTTGAAAGGCGGAAAATCCTCGCCACGGATCAGCGGCGCCAGATAGTCGCGGCATTTCTGCGTGATCTGGAAGCCGTCTTCGGTGATGAAATCGCGCGGCATGGACTTCTCCTTGTTCGCCACGTCCTTCAGCTCGGCCACGCCTATGGTCCATTTGTAAGGCTTCTGCGATTTGCGCACGATCGTCGGCATCACCGCGTTGCGGCCCTTGAGCGCAAGCTCCACCGCCGCCTTGCCTACCGCGTAGGCCTGCGCGACATCGGTGCCGGAGGCGATATGGCGGGCGGCGCGCTGCAGGTAGTCGGCCACCCCCCAATGGAATTTCAGGTTCAGTCCTTCCCTGACCATGTTCGCCACCACCGGCGCCACGCCGCCGAGCTGCGCGTGGCCGAAGGCGTCGCGCAGACCCTGGTCGGAGAGGAACTTGCCGTCCGCGCCCTTTACGCCCTCCGACACCACCACCGAACAGTAGCCGTATTTCTTCACCATGGAATCCACCCTGGCGAGAAACTTCGCCTTGTCGAAAGCGACTTCCGGAAACAGAATGACGATCGGCAGGTCGGTTTTTGCGTCGGCCGCCAATGCGCCCGCCGCCGCGATCCATCCGGCGTGACGCCCCATCACTTCCAGGACGAACACCTTGGTCGAGGTCTTCGCCATGCTCGCCACGTCGAAGCTGGCTTCGCGCACCGATACCGCGACGTACTTCGCCACCGAACCGAAACCGGGGCAGCAGTCGGTGATCGGCAGGTCGTTGTCCACGGTCTTGGGCACGTGTATCGCCTGGATTGGATAGCCCAGGGTCTCGGAAAGCTGCGATACCTTCAGGCAGGTATCGGCGGAATCGCCGCCGCCGTTGTAGAAGAAGTAACCGATGTCGTGCGCCTTGAACACGTCGATCAGGCGCTGGTACTGGGCGCGGTTCTCCTCGAGGCCCTTGAGCTTGTAACGGCAAGAGCCGAACGCACCGGCCGGCGTATGGCGCAGCGCCGCGATGGCCGAAGCCGATTCCCTGCTGGTGTCGATCAGGTCTTCGGTGAGCGCGCCAATGATGCCGTTGCGGCCGGCGTAAACCTTGCCGATTCTGTTCCTGTGCCTGCGCGCGGTCTCGATGACGCCGCACGCGGATGCATTGATGACGGCGGTCACCCCGCCTGACTGCGCATAGAACGCGTTCATTTTTGCCATTTTTTTTCTCCTGCTGAAACTCTAACCGCGGAGGACGCAGAGGACGCGGAGGAAAACAGAATCCTTCATGGATAAATCGTCAAGGACACGGGGCAGGGATGCCGTAAGAAAACAAAACTGCTCCTTGTTCTCGGTGTACCTGGAAGTCCGAGCTGCATTCGAATTTTCCTCTGTGTCCTCCGCGTCCTCCGCGCTGAGCGTCTTGGTCTACTTCAAAGCGGAAAAAATGCGGTCGCGGATGACATCCATCGAGCCGACCCCGGCGATCTTGACGTACTTCGGCGCCCCGGGTTTGCCGCTTGCCGTCCACTTCGAGTAGTAGGCGACCAGCGGCTTGGTCTGCGAGTGGTACACCTTGAGACGCTTCTTCACGGTTTCTTCCTTGTCGTCGTCGCGCTGGATCAGGTCTTCGCCGGTGGCGTCGTCCTTGCCCGCGACCCGCGGCGGGTTGAACGCGATGTGATAAGTGCGCCCGGATGCGGGATGCACGCGGCGGCCGGACAGCCGCTTGATGATCTCGGCGTCGTCCACGTCCAATTCGACCACGTAATCGAGATTCACGCCGGCGTTCTTCATGGCATCGGCCTGCGGGATGGTGCGCGGGAAACCGTCGAAGAGAAAGCCCCTGGCGCAATCCGGCTGCTTGATGCGCTCCTTGACCAATCCGATGATGACGTCATCCGGCGCCAGCGCGCCGGCGTCCATGAACTTCTTCGCTTCCCGGCCCAGCGGAGTGCCGGCCTTGACCGCGGCGCGCAGCATATCGCCGGTGGAAATCTGGGGAATACCGAACTTCTCGGAGATGAAAGAAGCCTGCGTGCCTTTGCCCGCGCCGGGTGCGCCGAGGAGAATGAGTCGCATGTCGTTCCTGTTGTAGAGAGTCGAGTGCCGCGTGATGGCGGGCCACGCCTTCCGCAGCAAACTGCCGCGCAGCGCGAATTATAGGGGTTGTTTCAGCGTCCGGCGCCCGCGAAGTCCTTGCGCATTTTTTCCAGGTCGGCGGGCGTGTCCACCCCGGGTTCCGGCGCCTGATCGGTGATCGCCACGCTGATGCGGTGGCCGTGCCACAGGGCGCGCAGTTGCTCCAGCGATTCGAACTGTTCGATTGCCGCGGGTGCGAGCGTCGAATAAGTCCTGAGGAAGCCGCAGCGATACGCGTACAGGCCCAGGTGGCGATACGCTGGCAGCCCGGCCGGCAAATGCGACCGGTTCGACCCGAACGCATCGCGCGCATACGGGATCGGTGCACGCGAGAAGTACAGCGCGTAGCCGTCCTTGTCGACCACTACCTTGACCGCGTTCGGATCGAACATTTCGGCTGCGGTATGGATCGGGTGACAGACCGTGGCGATCGCCGCATCGCCATGGCCGGCGAGCTGCTGCGCAACGGCACGGATCAGCGCCGGTGCAATGCGCGGCTCGTCGCCCTGGACGTTGACCACGATCTGCTGCTCTGACCAGCCGCGCTGGGCGGCCACTTCGGCGATGCGATCGGTGCCGGAAGCGTGATCCGCGCGCGTCATCATCGCGGTGTGGCCATGACGGCCGACCGCGTCCAGGATCCTGTCGTCATCGGTGGCCACGATGACTTCGGTCGCACCCGATTCGCGCGCGCGATCGGCGACGTGCACCACCATCGGCTTGCCGGCAATGTCGGCGAGCGCCTTGCCGGGCAGCCGCGAAGAGGCGTAACGGGCGGGGATAACTACAGTGAACTTCAAGTGGCTAGTGGCTAGTAAAGATTCCCGATGTCCAGGAGGAAATACCAGTCACCAGCCACTAGACACCAGACACTCAAACTTCTTCCGTGGGAAGAAGTTTTCGCGCCTCGTCCTCCAGCATCACCGGGATGTCGTCGCGGATCGGGTAGGCGAGGCGGCAGGGCTTGCAGATGAGTTCCTGCTCCGCCTTCCGGTAGACGAGCGGACCCTTGCACAGGGGGCAAACCAGGATGTCGAGGAGCTTAGGATCCATGGCGCGTTTTCAGTCTGTTGAGGATGAGTTGGCCGAGTTCGGGATCGACGGCGGCGTCCACCGACAGTGCCCACTGGTTTTCCCGTGCGAAGCGCTGGCATTTTATCGCATCCTTCTCGGTCATGATAATCTCGTCCGCACCCTCGAAGTCGAGATCGGCGGGCGCGAACGGATGATGATCCGGGAAGGCATGCGCGGTGAAACTCAACCCCAGCCGTTGCAGATGTTCGAAGAATCGCAATGGATTGCCGATGCCGGCCACGGCATGCAAGCGCCGCCCCTGGAATTCCGACGCGGCTGCGGTATGGCCGGAATTGAGCAGGTTGTGGAACTGGCTGCCTTCGAGGGACATGTCGAAACGCGACGCAATGCGCAGACCGGGATCGCCTGGCCCGTTGATCACCACCGCATCCACCGATCGCAGCCGCGCCGCGCCTTCGCGCAGCGGGCCGGCCGGGAGCGGCAGCCCGTTGCCCAGACCGCGGCTGCCGTCGAGGACCACGATCTCGACGTCGCGCTGCAGGCGGTAGTGCTGCAGCCCGTCGTCGCAGACGATCACGTCGCACTCGGGACTTGCGGCCAGCAGCGCGCGCGCCGCGGCAACCCGGTCGCGCCCGATCCAGACCGGGCAGCGGCTGCGCCGCGCCAGCAGCACCGGCTCGTCTCCGGCGGCGGCCGGATCGGAGTCTGCGGTCACCGCCAGCAGGCTGGTGCGCCCGCCGTAGCCGCGGCTGACGATGCCGGGCCTGAATCCCTGTTCCTGGAGGATGCCGCACAGCCACAGCGTGAGGGGCGTCTTGCCGGTGCCACCGGCGGTGATATTGCCGACCACGATGACCGCCACCGGCAGGCGCTCCGAGCGCAGCACGCCGATCCTGTAGGCGAGCCTGCGCAAACTCGCCGAGAGCCGGAATAGCGCCGCCAGCGGCAACAGGGCGACGGAAAGCCAGGACAGGCGATACCAATGGCGATCGGAAAAGGGCACGCGGGCTCCCCGGGGATGCGGTGCAATGGTACCGCGGTGCGCAATACGCGCCGGAAGTCAGCGCGGCAACTGCGCGGTAAAAGTGATCTTGCCGAAGCCCGCGATCTGTGCGGCTTCCATGACCCGGATCACCGACTGATGCGTGGCGTTGGCGTCGGCGTTGATGATGATCACCGGGTCGGGATTGCCGCCGGCGGCGCGCCGCAATTCGTTGGCGAATGCTTCCCGGGTGGCGAACGTCACCGCGGTGCGATTGACCATGTACTGACCGGAGGCCGATACGCCGACGTTGACCTGGTTTGGACGTTCGGCCGGCCGATTGGCATCGGCAGTGGGCAGGTTGATCTGCAGTTCCGAAAACTTGGAATACGTGGTGGTGACGGCGAGGAAGATGACGATGACGATCAGCACGTCGATGAAGGGCACCAGATTGATTTCTGGCTCTTCCTGGAACGAACCACGGCGGAAATTCATCGCGTGCTCCCCTGTCAGTTCAGGCCTTACGCTCGCCCTGGATGATCTCGACCAGCTTGACGGCCTGGATTTCCATCTCCACCACCAGCGAATCCATCCGCGCGCGGAAGTGGCGGTAGAACACCAGGCTGGGGACGGCGACGATGATGCCGAATGCGGCGTTGTACAACGCAATCGAGATGCCGTGCGCGAGTTGGCCCGGATTGGCCATCCCGGTCGGGCCCTGGACTCCAAAGATCTCGATCATGCCGATGATGGTGCCGAGCAGTCCGAGCAGCGGCGACATGGTGGCGATGGTGCCGAGCGTCGTAAGGAAACGTTCGAGGTCATGCGCGGCGGCGCGTCCCGCCTCTTCGATGGATTCGCGCATGATTTCGCGCGTGCTGCCAACGTTGCGCAGCGCCGCGGCGAAAATCCTGCCCATCAACGAAGACTGGGCAAGCCGGTCCAGCATCTCCGGCGACACGCCCTTCTGGCGGTATTCCTGCACCACCTGCGCGAGCAGACCGCGCGGTGCGACAACCTCCTGGCGCAAAGACCAGAAGCGCTCGCCGATGATGCCGACCGCGACGATCGAGCACAGGATAATGGGCCAGATTGGCCATCCGGCTGCTTCGATGATGGCTAGCACGTAGTCTCCGTTGCGTCAGAAAAATCGCGACACTTTAAACTGCATCGCCAGCACGGGCAAGTTTGCATCATCGCACTTGACAGCTTCGACAAAGCGCATCCTCGGCCGAAAAAACTGTCCACAATCTTTGTGGATAACACTGTGGATGGTTTGTACAAAGAGAAGGTAAGTGGAGTCGGCAAAAGCATTTTTTGTTCAGCGATTAAAAAATACGCGCCCCACTTTTCGTATCTTATTCAAGGGCTTGCATTCGAGGGCCGCGTGGTTGTGCGGTTTCCGGGGTGCTCGCATTACCGTTTCGTGACCATTGTGGATGAAGAACGGCGCCCGGCGCGTGCTGTCAAGAGCCGAAAACAGACTGAGTCGGCGAGAAAAATTCCGCCGAAACGGCACGTGCACCGAAGTATGCGCCGGGCTGACCGCTCCGGACCGGCCTTGCTCGAATAGAATGCGGCACATGAACTCGCAGGACCCGGCGAACATAGTCATCAGCGTCTCCGAACTCAACCGGCGCGCGCGCGCGTTGGTCGAATCCGGCTTTCCGCTGCTCTGGGTCGCGGGGGAAATCTCCAACTTCACGCGCGCGACCTCCGGCCACTGCTATTTCCTGCTGAAGGACGCACAGGCGCAGGCGCGCTGCGTGTTCTTCCGCCACAAGGCCTCCGCGCTGGACTGGCAGCCCGAGAACGGCATGCAGGTCGAAGTGCGCGCGCTGCCCACGCTGTACGAGGCGCGCGGAGATTTTCAGCTCAACGTCGAGACCATGCGCCGCTCCGGGCTGGGCGCCCTGTTCGAGGCATTCGAGCGGCTGAAGAAAAAACTGGAGCAGGAGGGCCTGTTCGAGATCTCCCGCAAGAAGCCGATACCCGCTTTTCCGCTGGTCATCGGCATCGTCACCTCTCCAAAAGCCGCGGCACTTCGCGACGTGCTCACCACGCTGGCGCGGCGCATGCCGGCGATCCGCATCGTGCTGTATCCGGCGCCGGTGCAGGGCGCGGGCGCGGGCGAGAGGATTGCGCAGGCCATCCGCAGCGCCTCCGCGCGCGCGGATGCAGACGTATTGATCGTCTGCCGCGGCGGCGGCAGCATGGAAGACCTGTGGGCATTCAACGAGGAAGTGGTGGCGCGCGCGATTGCCGATTGCGCGATCCCGGTCATATCGGGAGTCGGCCACGAAACCGATTTCACCATCGCCGATTTCGTTGCCGACGCGCGGGCGCCGACGCCGACCGCTGCCGCAGAGCTGGCGAGCCCGAACCGGGAAGAGTTGCTGGCGCGGTTGGGCGCGCTGTACCGGCAGCTGAAACGCAGTGCCGATCGCCTGCTGGAAGCGCGCATGCAGCGGCTCGACTACCTGGGGAAACGTCTGGTTCACCCTGGGGAGCGCATCCGCAACCAGACCCAGCACCTCGCGCATCTGGCTACGCGGCTCAAATCGTCAATGGCAAGAGCGCTGGACACGGCCTCGTGGCGTATTGCCGAACTCCTGGGCAGATC
>JBGQGT010000023.1:0-12276 GCA_041497595.1 Gammaproteobacteria bacterium | reverse complement strand
GTGCCCGTCCACAGGACCTTGCCGGCCGGGTTGGTGAGGGTAAGCCGGAGCCGCACGTCGCCTTTGTAGGTCTCAGTCTCGTCGACGAAGAACTGTTTGATCTCCCCCTTGAGTATTGCAGTTCCGCCGCTGTCCGCCACCCTGATGCCGGCCCCCGCAATGAGCGACTTCATGTGGTCCGTGACGAAAACCGAGACGTCGTCCGGCGTGGTGACCTTGCGCGGCGGCTGCTTCTCGCTGTTTTGGCCGATAAAGCCACGGTTCTCGCGGTTGTCGGCAAGGCGATCGACCTGCAGCTTGGCGTTCTCCAGATCCGTCAGGTCAACCGATCCCATCGAGCCCGCGCTCGTGGTCGGCTTCCAGACCAGCGGGATGTTTTCAAGCTTGTCGGTCTTGGGCGCATTGGCCGCGGCCTTGTTCGACGCAGAATTGGAACTGGAAGCGGTGGGACCGGTGCCGGTGCCGGTCGTAGTGCAACCGACAAGAAATGCCAGCATGAAATACAGCCGCTTGTTCATGTTGTTTACTCCCTGGTGAGTGAACTGCCCCTGGAGCGGCGCCCAACCGCCTTGGCCCCGCGCAGTTCCCCCATGATAACTGCCAACCCGACTTTGCGCCCCCATTTCGGCGCGCGCGGCGCCCGAGGACCTGCGGCAAATGGGCATGACAGGACAATGCTGGCAGCCTTTGGACTATCCGGCGCGCCACGCAGAATTCGACTGACGACCCCCGGTTCCTTGCCTTTGATCAATCTGCAATTGCGCGAAACCGAACTCGACGCCCCAACAGAAGCGGCAACCGCAGCAGGAATCCGAAGAACAGCCGGGCGTGCATCCAGCTCAGCAGCGCGTTGTCGCGCAGGTAGTTGAAATGCGATACGCCGCCTTCCTCGGGGCGGAAGTAGCGGACCGGCGCAGGCAGGTTGACCGGGCGGGCGCCGCCCCATACCAGCCTCACCGCGGCTTCGACGTCGAAGTCGAAACGCCGCATCCAGCGCTGCGACTCCATCACCTGCAACAGCGCCGCTGCCGGATAGACGCGCATGCCGAACAGCGAGTCGCCGATGCCCGCCCACAGCGTTTCCAGGTTTGCCCACCAGTTGGAAATGCGCCGGCCCACCACCCGCAGTCTGGGAGCGGTCGCGTCGAAGATCGGTTTGCCCAGCACCAGCGCCTCGGGCTGCTGCGCCGACGTCTGCATGAATGCGGGGATGCGCTCGGCCGAGTGCTGGCCGTCGGCGTCCATCGTCAGCACGTGGGTGTAGCGTTGCGCGACCGCCGTGCGCAGGCCGTGCAGTACCGCGGCGCCTTTGCCCTGGTTGCGGGGAAGCACGAACACCCGTAGTCCTGCATCGGCGCGGGCGAGGGCCTGCAGCCGCTCCGCAGTGCCGTCGGTACTCCCGTCAACCACGACCCACACCGGCTCCCAGAAACGCCGCGCGTCGCGGACCGTTTCCAGGACCTTGTCTCCGGTGTCGTAACTGGGGATCAGAACCAGATGCGTCTGGGAGCGATCAGGCATGGCGGATTGCTTTTTGTTGGAGTTGTCTGGCGGCGTCATGCCGGGGTTGCCGAGCCGCCATTCTAGACCACGCCTACGATACAGACCTCGGCGCGTCGGGCCGGCGCGAATCGCGAGCGGCCGGTGGCTCGATGAGGACCGGCGTAGAGAGTTCCTCGCGATAGTAGTTTTCCAGTTTCGACACGAAGGCCTTCACGTCGCTTTCGGCGGTAAAGCGCACGCCCAGGCGCGCGCGATAGAGCAGCGGGAAGTCCGGTTTCTTCAGCAGCGGCCAGCCCTTGCACAGAAACGCGCTGTTGGTTTCGATGAATACCGTCTGCACCTCCGCGCCGGATTTCTTCGCCATCAGCGCAAAGCCGCCCCTGAAGGCGTTGATTGGAGGCTCGCGCGTGCGCGTACCCTCCGGAAATACCAACAACTGATGCCCGGCGTGCAATTCGTCCACCGACTGCCGAACCAGGTTTATCGGTGCGTCATTGCGAATGTAGCCCGAGAGTCGCGCGCCCCCGCCGAGGAAAAAGCTATCCCATATCTCGGCTTTCATTATGCAGGCGGTTTGCGGCAGGCGCGAGATGACGAATACGGCATCCAGCATGCAGGGATGGTTCGGCGCGATGATGATCGAACGTTCGCCGCGAAGCTGATCGAGCGCAGCCAGGTCGATACGCACCAGCCCGCTTGCCCTGAGCACTGCCAGGAAGCCGCGAAAATGCACGCCCGTCAACCATCGGCCTACCCGCGCGCCGAAGCGGCCAGGAAGGAACGCGTGCAACACCGTGCAGACCAGCGAAAAAAAAGCGCAGCCGATGCCGAAGTACAGGAATCCGAAATAGAAAACGAAGTATTCGTGAGCCAGGCGCGCCGGGCGGGCCAGGAAGCGCAGCGGCGGCCGCTCGAATTCGCGGTCTGGCGATTCTTGTAGCATCGTCACGTCTTGCCCTGCCGTGTCCGGCTGCTGCCGATGCTCGTGTATAGATTTACTCATTGTCTGGCGCAAACGCATTCAGTCTTCGGCCTCGACCAGCCTTTGCGAGCGCCCGAATATCCACGCGATCGCGAAGCCTGCAGCAAACAAATCCTTCTGTCGCACCAGCGGGCTCGCTTCGAACACCGCGCCGGACAGCGTGTCCCAGCGGGCGAACGCGCCCACCCAGACGGAAGGGAAGCGCTTGCTGATCGCGCCGAGGATCTGGCTGCCGGCGTAGCCACCCGCGGCGTTGAAGGCGGGACGTTGCGGCGTGGCGAAAGCCGGAGCCACGCCGTAGAAATAGTCATGATAGCGCCTGTTACCGTAAAGCGGCCCGGCGGCGACGCCCACGTTCCAGCCTTCTCCGAGCCAGGTATCGCGAAAGTCGATGTTGATTTCGGGCTGGAATACCCAGCCGACATTCTTCGTGTGCGAAAAATCGGTCGCAATCACCGTTCGCACCGGCAACCGCAGACCGATCTCGATGCTGCGGTCGGGCTTGCGCAAGATCGTGAGTAGCAGGTTCGGCCCCAGCTCCAGCGTAGGGTCGAGATCCGGCATGCCGGTGCGGGCGGCGTTATCCGAGCTGTCCACCGGAATCGAGCCATTTATGCTCACCGACAAATCCACGCGGTCGCTCTTGATGAACTGTCCACGCACGCTGTCGCGATCCGCTTTCAGGTACTCGCCGCGATAGACCAGGTAGGGGACGGGTAGCACGAAGGTGCGGCGCTGATCCGAGCCTCGATATTCAGGAAAGCTGATCACGGCGACGCCGGCACCGGCTTCCCAGAGCGGAAACTCGCCGGCACGGGCGCCACAGGGCGCAACTGCGATCAGGGCCAGCAGGCAGCCGGCGTGACGGGAAACGCTCATCGGCGCCTGGTGACGGGTTTCAGTCCAGCTGCCTCATCGAACAGACGACTTCGATCTCCAGCAACAGTTCCTGGCGGCAGATGTCGGCTTGTAGATAGACGATTGAAGGCTCCGGCCCAAAGGCCTTGCGCAGCCGCGCTTCCACCACCGGCCGGAACTCCGGTCGCCGCAGGTAAACCTTGAACAGCCTGTCGGTGGCGGCAGTCGCATCGATCAGACCGTGCTTGTGGGCCTCCGCCATCACGGTGCGCAGATTGACAATGGTTTCGCCGGTCTGCGCGTGGGCGTCGCCCGCATGCTGGCTCAAGTGCCCGAGGATGCTGGCTGTGCCCGAGATGTAGAGCTGTGGCGTGCCGTTCCAGGTGGCGAACAGCGCGCGCGAAAACGTAGGTCCCCGGGGTCCGTATTGCGCGGGGTAGGAATAGGCGCTGACCTGGCGCGGGTTCTCGATCGGCGTTCCGGGCCGGCGGGCGGCGAGAAAGCAGATGACCGTGTTGCCCGGAAGCTTTCCCACGGCGCTTGCCGCCGGCGCATTGCCGTTGATGGCGCGGCCCTTCGCCACGAAGGCCTCGTGCCGGCCGAGCGAGAAGCGCTTGTAGCGCTCCAATCCGCGCTCGTCGAAATGGATGTCGGGAACATAGTGCCAGGCACGTATCAGGTTCGGGTATCCAAGATCGTCAATGCAATCGAAGATCAGGCAATAATTGCTGTAGATCAGCGTGTCGTAGTCCGCCTGTGTGCCTTCGTCGATTTGCAGGCAGCCGAACAATACCTGGTCGTTGCGCGCAACGCGGATGCGGCCCGGCAGTTCGGTGCGCACCGGCGCCTGGCTTGCCCACAACTCGAACACGCGGCCCACGCCCACCGTCGGCATGTCCACCCATGCGAAGGGAACATTACCCGCGTGATGGTCCGGATCGGGCTCACCGAAGCCGAGATAGCCGAGCACCGCCCCGTCGGACTCTGCCAGCGCGGCGCCGATTTCATTTGCCGCGACGTAGTGCAGTCCTGCCCTGGTGAGCGTTTGCTGCATCATGCGTTCGCCACCGTCTCACCCTGGGGGTCGCGTATCGCCTGCTTGCGCCGGCGCCACGCGCGCAGGGTGCGCAGCGGTTTGAGCAGACTGACCAGGTAGTACGTGCCTTTGAGTCCCCGCAGGCTCCAGTGAATAGGCGTGCCGCGAAACAGGTCTCCCGCCAGCAGAGACAGCAACGCTTCCTCCATCCGCAGACGGTTGCTCGGACCCATGAACATGTCTTGCATCGAGGGATTGGTCATTCGATAGATGAACCAGGAGAAGTTGCGCAGACCATGCCGTACCGTCTTGTCGAACTGCGTGATCATCGGCGCGGCTTTCTCGGGGGCGCGCAGCCAGGTGTCGACGACGTCCGCGCCGATAAAGGCGCTGTTCATCGCCAGCATCACGCCGGATGAGAATACCGGGTCTATGAAGGCGAACGCATCGCCGAGCATGATGTAGCGGTCGCCTGCCATGCGGCTGGCCTGGTAGGAGTAGTTGCCGGTGGCAGTGACCTCGGTGATCAGCGTGGCATCGTGCATCCGCTCCGCCAGCTCCGGGCAGGTTCGGATGGTTTCCATGAGGAACGTCGTCGGGTCGGTCTTGCGCGATTTCATGTAATAGGGCCAGCACACCGCGCCGACGCTGGTTATGCCGTTTACCAGCGGAATGAACCAGAACCAGCCGTGCTTGAACCAGAAGATGCTGATGTTGCCTTCGTCTTTTCCCGGCAGGCGCTTCGCGCCGGTGAAATGGCCATAGATCGCGGCACTGTTGTGCCTCCGATTGCGCTGCTTGATGCCGAAGTGGTTGGCGAGAAAGGTATCGCGGCCGGAGGCATCGACGAAGAAGCGGGCTCGCCATTCCCGAGGTGCGCCGGCACCCAATCGTGCCTCGATGCGCACGTCCTCTCCGGCAGGAAATTCAACGTTCGCAACCCGGCATTCCTCCAACCCGTGCGCACCTTTGGCGACGCAGTTGCGGAACAGGATGTGGTCGAATTCGGAACGGCGGACTTCGTAGGCGTGAGGGAACGCCTTATCCCAGGCGTTGCGGAAGTTGAAAGTGACCGGTGCACCGTGCCGCGTCGAGTTGAACTCCGCGCCGTACTTCATCATCGCGATATTCTCGACTTCATCGCCGACGCCGAGCTTTTCCAGCAGCGGCAGGTTCATCGGCAACAGCGATTCGCCGATGTGAAACCGCGGATGGCGCTCTTTCTCCGCAATCACCACGTTCCAGCCGCGCTCTGCGAGCAAGGCGGCGATGGTGGAACCGGCCGGGCCGCCGCCCAGCACGAACACGTCGCACGAGGAAAGCGGATCTCCCGGGGATCGTGTCTCGGCGTTCATCTCAACCTCCATCGGAATACCGGTTCAGGCCTCGTCACGATAGATGTAGCGCAATTGGCCGCCGGCTTCGTAAAGGGCAGAACCGCGTTCCAGTTCCAAGTAATAAAAGTATAGAGGGTATTGCCATCCCCTTGTGTGCGCTATTGCACAGGCCGCCTCGGGGCCGGCGGAAATGATTTCGTTGCGATCTCCTTCATTTAGAAGTCAGTCTTCCCATTATATGGGCCTTGACGTTTCTCCCTCTCCCTCGAGATCCCGGCTGCCCTGCAAAGAAACGTTTCGAATTTCGCAGACCTAATCGGCCTTCAGTTCTCCCCGGCTGCCGCAACGCCGTTGCGCCGGGCGAGCTCGAGCCATGCCCGCAGCGCTGGCGTGGTCACGATAGTGCTGACGATCGCCATGATCACCAGCATGGTGAATACGCTCGGCGGGATCACGCCCAGATCGAGCCCGGCGTTGATTACGATGAGTTCCATGAGCGCCCGCGTGTTCATCATGATGCCGATTGCCTTCGACTCCTGGACATCCAGCCCGGAACGCCGCGCGGCGAGGTAGCAACCGAGAAACTTGCCGATGGTCGCCAGTGACAGCAACAGCAGACACCACCCCCACAGCGCCGGACTGTCGAGCGCATTGATGTTGGTGCGCAGGCCGGTATAGGTGAAAAAGATCGGCAGGAAGAACACCAGCACGAAATGGCCTACCTTCTCGCGCCAGGCGCGCACGAACAGCGGTTGGTCGTGCAGCAGTACGCCCATGATGAAGCCGCCGAAAATGGCAAAGATGCCCAGGTGATAAGTTGCCATGCCGGAAAGGAAAATCGCGCCGATCAGGATGCCGACCAGGTTGGGCGAAAGGTGCTGGGCGGTCACCTTGGAGCGCAACAGCAGGCGCAGCAGCAACGGGCGCACTGCCCACCAGCAAAAGGCAACGTACGCCCCTATGAGCGCGATATTGACGGCGAACCCTGCCGGCGAGAATCGCGAGACCGTCAATGCGGTTACCACCGCCAGCATCAGCCAGCCCACCACATCGTTGATTGCGGCGGAGCTGATTGCGATTACGCCGACGCGGGTGCGGGTGAGGCCGAGTTCCATCAGGATTCGGCCCAGGATCGGCAGCGCAGTGATCGAGAACGCCGTGGCGACGAACAGGCTGTAGCCCAGCAGATTGATGTCGGGCGCCAGATAAGGCGCGGAGAGGTAGCCGAACAACAGTCCCAATGAAAAGGGGGCTGCAAGGCCGGCGGCGGAAATGCGCAGCACCGCATTGCGGTTGTGATCGGCCCTCAGGTGGCTGAAATCGAACTCCAGGCCGATCTGGAACATGAGCAGAATCAGTCCGATCTGGCTCAGAATGGTCATCGGCTCCGCGGGCACGGAGCGGAATACGTAGCCGAAGATGTCCGGAAACAGCAGCCCGAACAACGACGGCCCGAGCACCAGGCCGGCGATAATTTCACCGACCGCCCGCGATTGGGAAATGCGCACCGCGATCTCGCCTGCCAGCCGCGCACTCAGGACGATGACCACCAGTTGCAGCAGGGTAAAGAACAACAGGGCTTCGGTTTGGTGTACGGATGATTGCATGCGATGATTTGTTCCCGTTCGCAGGTTGGAATCGGCGCCCGGTCGGCGCCAGCGGCTATGCGCGAAGCATAGCATTACCGAATAATCGGAGTTCTGCTGGAAGGTGGTATTGGTGGAAAAAAAAGTCAAACGCGCACTGGTGACCGGCGGCAGCGGCGCCATCGGCGCGGCGATCTGCCGGGAACTCGCGCGCCAGGGCCTGCACGTGCTGGTGCATGCCAACGCCAACGTCGAGGCTGCCGAGCGCGTAGCCGGCGAGATAACTTCGGCGGGAGGGGTTGCAGAGGCAGTCGCCTTCGACGTGACCGACCGGGACGCGGCGGCCGGAGTGCTTCGCCGGATCGTGGAGGAATCGCCGATCCAGGTGCTGGTGAACAACGCCGGGATCCACGAGGACGCGCCGCTCGCGGGGATGCGCGGCGAGCAGTGGGACCGCGTCATCGATGTTTCCCTGAACGGATTCTACAACGTCACCCAGCCGCTGTTGTTGCCGATGATCCGCACCCGCTGGGGCCGCATCATCAACGTTTCCTCGTTGGCGGGCGTCATCGGCAATCGCGGACAGGTCAATTACGCCGCCGCCAAGGCCGGCCTGCATGGCGCCACCCGGTCGCTCGCGCTCGAACTTGCCTCGCGCGGCATCACCGTCAACGCGGTAGCGCCCGGCATCATCGTCTCGCCGGCAACCGAGCAGGTGTTTCCGAAGGAAAGTGTGGAGACCCTCGTGCCGATGAAGCGCGCCGGAACCCCGGAGGAAGTCGCCGCGCTGATCGCATTCATCGCCTCGGACGCCGCCGGCTACATCTCCGGCCAGGTCATTTCGATCAACGGGGGAATGGCGTAATAGCCGTGACGGCGTGACGGTCGTGACGAGGTGAACCCGTTAGAAGTTCAAGTCGGAAAAATACAACCAATTTGCGATCTCGGTTCAGGACTTTCGGTATTCAGCATTTCTAGGAGGGTTTCATCACGTCGTAACGACCGTTACGTTCGTCACGGCTTTTCCCCGTCACGTCGTCACGTTCGTCACGTTCGTCACGGCATTTATGCGCTGGGATCTCTTCTGCAACGTCGTCGACAACCTCGGCGACATCGGCGTGTGCTGGCGATTGTCGCGCCAGCTTGCCTCCGAGCACCGGGCCGCGGTGCGGTTGTGGGTCAACGACCTGGCGGCGTTCAAGCAGCTGGCTTCCGCCCTGGACCCGCAAGCCGAAATCCAGTCTCTCGGCGACGTCGAGGTGCGGCACTGGGTCACGCCGTTTCCGGCGGTGGAGCCTGCCGATGTGGTGGTGGAGGCTTTCGGGTGCGAACTGCCGGCTTCGTATGTCGAGGCCGTGGCCGCGCGTGCGCGGCCGCCCGTGTGGATCAATCTCGAGTACCTGAGCGCGGAGCCCTGGGTCGCCGGCTGCCATGGCCTGCCGTCGCCGCATCCGCGGCTGCCTCTGACGAAGTTCTTTTTCTTCCCTGGCTTCGTGCCCGGTACCGGCGGTGTGCTGATCGAGAAGGGACTGGCCGGGCGGCGGCTGGCATTCCAGTCCGACGCGGACGGCGTGGCGCGGTATCTGGCCTCGCTCGGCGTGCCGCCGCGGGTACAAGGGGAGCGATTGGTCTCGCTGTTCTGTTATCCGCAGGCGCCGGTCGCTGCGCTCCTGGACGCCTGGGCCGCCGGCGGGCGCCCGGTGCGCGCGCTTGCGTTCGCCGGCACCGCGGCCGCGGATGTGCTCGCGGCGCGCGGCCTGGCGGGAGGCGGGCGCGACGGCGCGCTTGCCGCGCAAGTGCTGCCCTTCCTTTCGCAGGACGACTACGACCGTGTGCTGTGGTCCTGCGAGTGGAATTTCGTGCGCGGCGAGGATTCCTTCGTGCGTGCGCAGTTGGCGGCACGGCCATTGGTCTGGCAGGCCTATCCGCAGGCCGGCGATGCGCACCGGCTGAAGGTCGAGGCCTTCCGCGCCCGCTATCTCGAGCATGCCGGCCCCGGCACCGGCGCGAATCTGGGCACGCTGTGGGCGGTGTGGAACGGTTTTGCCGCCGCCGAAGGGCTGGCGGCAGCCTGGGCGGTTTGCACCGGGCCGGAATATCTGGAATTGGCTCGGGGGTGGGAACAACTTCTCGCCGGACCCGGTGATCTGGCCTGGAATCTGGCTAAGTTTTGTGCGGAAAGGCTATAATTTGACGATTTTTTCGCCCAACCCAATATTTGTCAGGAAACACGATGAGACAGGCACAGGAACTGCGCGCCGGCAACATAATCATGGTCGGCAAGGATCCGATGGTCGTGCAGCGCGCCGAATACAACAAGGGCGGCCGCAACTCGGCCGTCATGAAGATGAAACTCAAGAATTTGCTGACCGGTGGCGTCAGCGAGGTGGTCTACAAGGCCGACGAAAAGCTCGAGAACCTTGTGCTTGACCGCAGGGAATTGACGTATTCGTATTTCGCCGAGCCCTCGTACGTGTTCATGGATGCCGAGTACAACCAGTACGAAGTGGACAAGGAGAACATGGGCGACGCGCTCAACTATCTCGCGGAAGGCCTGCCCTGCCAGGTGGTGTTCTACGACGACAGGGCGATCTCGGTGGAACTGCCCAACTCCGTGGTGCGGGAAATCACCTACACCGAGCCGGCCGTGCGCGGCGATACTTCGGGCAAGGTGCTCAAGCCCGCCAAGATCGCCACCGGCTTCGAAGTGCGCGTGCCGCTGTTCTGCGCCATCGGCGACAAGATCGAAATCGACACCCGCACCGGCGAGTACCTGCGCCGGATCACGGGCTGAGCCCACCTCTCCCCGGGGCGCGCGGACACGTTACTGACGAAGTCAGCCGTTTGCGGGGCGGTTGTGACACGTTAGCCATAGGCCCGCTTGCGGGAGCAGCCGCATAACGCCCCGATCACCACTGCGCAACACAGCCTTGTGCGCCCCTACCCGCAAACTGGGCTACGCCTAACGAGTTCGGGGCGCGCGTCAGAATTCCGTCTCCCGCCCCGGATGGCTCCGCCAACGCCGAGTCGACGGAATCTCCCCCCTTGAGGGCGGAGAGGGTGAAAGTGCAAATGCAGGTTCCCGAGCGGACCCACGCTTGCGACTCCACCAATGAGTGGGGCCCGATTTTCCCGCAGCACGTAGCACTGAGCACCCAGCACTTTTTTCAAACCTGAGTCCTGTTTCTCTGCAATCACCAATCACCAATTACCAAGCTCCAATCACCAAGCTCCAATCACCAGTCACCGCTTCAGATGAAGGGGCATCTGTTCTGGATCGCGGTCTGGGTCGGCCTGGTGTTCGCCGGTTATCTCGTGACCGAGCGCATGATGGCGCCGCCGCCGGTCGCGCGTTCGCTTGCCGATGGAATGCAGGAGATGGTGATTCCGGTCTCGCGCGACGGTCATTACTACCTCGACGGCGCGGTCAACGGCGTGCCTCTGCGATTCATGATCGACACTGGCGCCAGTTACGTGTCGGTGGGCGCGGAGTTTGCCCGTTCGGCGGGATTACCGGAAGGTATCCCCGGCTATTTCAGCACCGCCAACGGCACGGTCGAGGGCCGGGTGGTGAGAAACCAGACCGCAAGGGCCGGCGTATTCGAGCTTTCCGGCCTTACCGTTGCGGTGATGCCGGCACATGGCGGAGAAGGCCTGCTCGGCCAGAATTTCCTGCGTCATTTCGAAGTTTCGCAGACCGACGGCACGCTGCGCCTGCGCATGCGCCAACAGAAGCCCTGATCAAGCTCCACGACGCGCGATGCTCACCAACGCCGGATATCCGGAGAGACTTCTGGCGAGATCGCGTTAGCGCGCCGTCAAGGCCGCCGTAATCAACGCGCCCAGATGGTCTCCGGCGCTGCGTGCCGTGCGCAGCAGCGCTTCCCTCGCCTGGTCGGGTTTGCGAAACTCGACCGTGGTCACGGTCACCGTGGCCGGCGCCGTCTGCAGCACCCGGCCGCGCGCATCCATCGAAACCGGGACCACCGGCAGGATCGGGTAGTGCTCCCAGTACTTGTCCAGGAAGTAGTGCAACTCCTCGACGTCGGGTTTCAACCGCAACGCCAGCAATACCGGCTCGAACACGGTTTCCAGTTTGCCGATGTTTCCCTGCCGCCATACCGCCTCCAGCCGCAGGCCGATCGCGAGGTCGCGCTCGGCTCCCGGAGCGACGTACAAGCGCAGCGGGCGCACCTGCACATAGTCACCGCTGTCCCCAAGCCGCAACTGTCCGACGAAATCGAATGCCGGCGCGTCGTCGTCGCGATTGACGAATCGGGTGAAGCGGAAACAGCGCCACGCCGGTTCGAGGTTGCGGCGTTCGGGGTCGCCGTAGAACGGCCGGCGCGCGTCCTGCGCGGTTACGCGGGCGTAGCTTTGCATCGCCTCTTCCACTTTCGCATCCGCAAGTGCCGGACGCCACAGCACGTATTGGTTGGCGGAGGGAACCAGCACCGCGGCCGGGGATTCCTTGCCGTTGCCTCTCGGTTCGCGCGCGTCGCACGCATCCCGTACCGCGGTCTCGTCGGTGCTCCACACCGACAGAACGGCCGGCACGCGCTCGGAGAGGGCGCGATAGGCGAAGGTTGGATTGCCGGTTGGGATGAGCGTGAGCGCGGAGAATCCGGACGTGGGCAATGTTTCATCCGGGAGCGCGACAACCTGTTCGTGCCAGGGAGAAGCGCAGGCCGCCAGTGCTGCCGTTGCGGAGAAAACCAGGATCACGGTTCGCATTGCGGACGCCGGTCGGGGAACGTTGTTGTAGGTTTATGACGCCGGCGGCCGCATGCCGGCAATCGATTGGCGCCCCGAACACGAATCGAACGTGCGACCTACCCCTTAGGAGGGGGTTGCTCTATCCACTGAGCTACCGGGGCGTAGGGGCAAATTCTAACCGATAAGGTAACCAGGGCCGAGGGCCGAGGTACGAGGTCCGAGTGATCTAGGGCACAATCCGGTTTGTCTCGGCCCTCG
>JBGQGT010000022.1:0-12700 GCA_041497595.1 Gammaproteobacteria bacterium | reverse complement strand
GCCGTTCTGCGCAAACACTTCGGCGATGCTGGGCGCAAGCTTGCCCCCTGTCTCCTCGGCCAGCGTGCGCAGCAGTTCGAGATTCGGCGGCAATGCGCGGTATTCGTCCGGGTAAGCGTAATAAAGCCGGCGGCTGCCTGCGCGGTCCACCGCCTGCCGTGACAGGCCCGGCGAATCCGCGAGTTCGAAGCGTAGCGCCGCGCCGCTCGCCAGTGGCACCCGCAGCCGGTACGCGCCGGCCCCGCTGTGGCGCAGCTCCACCGTTGCCGTCCTTCCATCGGGCCCGGTAACCCGCACCCGCGGCGCGAGATCATCGCGGAAATGCCCGTCCGCGGTGAGCGCATTCAGGCTCACCACCGCTTCACCGCCTTCACGCGATACGCGGAAATCGAGTTCTTCCCCGGAATCGCGGCGCATGATTTCGCGCGTAAGCTGCGCCCACAGCTTGCCGTAACCCGGCCAGTCGAGCCAGTTCACCGCCCAGCGGTTCTTCACGTCGGAAGTAAACACCACCACCTTGCCGAGCCCGTACTGCCAGCGCGCCAGCACCGGCGATCCGGATTGCGAGACCAGAAAGACTTCGGCGTTGTCGCGCGCCGTGGCGCTCACGTAGCCCTTCAGCGGCGGCGCCTGCTCGAAGTCCACGCCGCGGAAAGCCTCCATGCGGCGCTTGACCACCGGCTTGAATGCATCCTCGAGCAGATTCGAGCGCACCGCACGCTGCGTTTCCTCGATGAAAATCTGCGGGACCGCTTCGGCGCTGACGGTGGAATAGGCGCGTCCCCCGCCCCACTTGGCGATGTTGCTCATCAGTTCGCGGTCGGCGCCCTCGCCGATCGCCACCGTGGAAACCACGATCTTTTCGTCGGCCATGCGCTTGACCAGGCCCTCGAAATCGGCCGGGTGGGTATCGCCGTCGGAAAGCAGGATCACGTGCTTGGCCTTGGCATCGGTCTTCTGCAGCAACCGGTAGACGATGCCGAGCGCGGGATAGATGTTGGTCTGGCCGCTCGCCTGGATGCGGGCGATCTGGTCCTCGGCCTTGCGCTTGGCGCGCACGTACTGCATCGGCACCGAAATGTGCGCCTGCGAGTCGAATGCCACCACCGCGAACTGGTGCTGCTCTTCCAGCAAATCGAGCGCCGCGCGGGTGGCCTCCTTCGCCAGCTCCATCTTGCGCCCCCTCATGCTGTAGGAACGGTCGAGCGCAATCACCAGCGCAAGGTCCTTGCGTTTCTCCTGGGCGCGGAACTGCAGCGGCAGCACTTTCTCCACCGGCGTGCCGCTGTAGCCGTGCTCGCCATAGACATTCTCTCCGGCTGCGAACAACAGTCCGCCGCCGGCATCGCGCACGTAGGCCTCGATCGCCAGCATTTTCGCGGGCGCGATCGCCTTTGCCGGCGCATCGCTAAGGATCAGCGCGTCGTAGGGCGCAAATGCGGCGGCAGATTCTGGAATGTCAGCGGGTGCCGCGACGCGGACTTCGATGCCTTCGCGCGTAAGTACATCGCGCAGGTAAGCGGCGCTGCCGGGCTGGCCCTCGACATAAAGCACGCGCGGCGCCCTGGCGACCCACGCGGACTGCCGCACACGATTGTTGTCGGGCACGCGATCGCCTTGGGCAATAAGTTCCGCCGCCAGCGTATTGCTGCCGGCGCTGGAGAGTCGAATCTCGAAGGAAACGCGGTTCAGTCCCGCTGTCAGGCGCACTGCGCGGTTGCCGAGCACGGTATTGCCGGTCCTGAGCAGCACGCGCGCGCGCGCCTCGCCCGGCGAGAACGCGCGCACGGTCACCGTCACCGGTTCGCCCTGGCGCAGGCCTTGGGGCACTTCGATGCCTTCCAGCCAGGCGTCGCCGTCATCGCGCACTTTCGCCGGGATCGGAAAAACCCGGACGTTGGCTTCCTTGAGCCGCGCCAGCACGCGCCAGACGTCACCTTCGGTCTGGTTGCCGTCGGTAAGCAGCACCAGTCGCTTGACGCGATCGCGATCCAGGCCCAGCAGCGCTTCGTCGAGAGCGCGCTCGAGGTTGGTCGCCGCTTGGTCGATTGCGCCTTCACGCGGGCTGCCTTCGGTGACCGCGAGATTGCGCACCTGTTCAGGCTTCTCCAGCAGCACCGGCCGATCGGCGAACGCAAGGTAGCGCGCTTGCGCCGGCTTGCCTTCGCGATCGGCATCGCCGATCCAGGCGAGCGCCGAGTCGATGAAGGACGATGACACGCTGCGCGATACATCCAGCGCGTAGACCACCGCGACATCGTCCGATCCGGCGTGCCACTGCGGCCGCATCAACGCCAGCGCCAGCATGGCAACCACCAGGCTGCGCAAAACGGTAACGACTGCAAGGTGCCTGCGGCCGAGATTGGTGCGGGTTCTGCGCGCGGCCCACCACAGCAGTGGGATCGCCAGGAGCAGCGGCAATGGCCAGGTGTTCTGAATGCTCATCGCCATGCTCATACCGTTACCCGCCGGTTCCACGTCCACCACTCGAATACCAGCAATAGCGCCGAAGCCAACAGCAAGGCCGTCCAGGGATCGAGCGGGAATCGCGGCGCCTGCGCCGGTTCGATGGCGGCGGACTGCAGCGGCGCCAGCGGCGAACGGTTGACATCGGTCACGCGCCGGTCGAGCAGGTTGGCCGCCACCCGCAGCCGCTGGCTGGCGGAGACGGCGGTGAACATGCCCGGTTCGGTGACCTCGAACAGCGTGCCGCCGGGAATGGCCTGCGCCGGCAGCTCGGTGCCGTCCGGCGCTATCACTCGCGCCTTTGCCACGGGCACTTCGACCACACCCAATCCGGTCGCGAAAGCGCCGTGTTCGCCCGCCAGCCAGTCCAGCGCGTTGCCGAGGAATAGCGGAAACTCGGCGTGCAGCGCGAAGTTGGAATCCTCCAGCCCGAAAGCAAACGACACCCGGCGCGCAGCACCCTCGTGCGCGACCACCAGCGGCATGTTGCCGCGCGCGCTCACCAGCACCACGTCGCGCTCGCGGGCGCCGCTTGCCGGGCGCGTCGCCACCGCACGCTCGACGACGAGATCGCGCAGCGAAAGGTTCTCGAGCAGCGGATGCGCGCCATCCCAGGCCGCCACCGTGACGTCGGCGATCTCCTTGCCCGGCGCCGGCAACCACGACACCGGGTTTGGCCGGAACAGCAGCGCCGGCGCGCCCGGTTGCGTCCTGGGGGCGTATCGGTCGAACACCCACACATCGATGTCGCGGCGCTCCGTGAAGCGCTGCGGCGACATCACCGTGAGCTGCACCCGCGGTTGCACGCGCAGGGATTTCTCGAGGTAAGAATTACCGGTGCTCACCAGACCCACTCGCACCACCCGCCGCATCGGCAGCAACGCGTAAGCGACATCATCGGCCTCCAGGCCGTCTCCCGGCATGGTGAGCGAGGCGCGCACCGGGCCGGCCTCCAGACTGGATATGTCGATCAGTTGCGCGCGCGCGCCGCCGGCGGGCACGTTCACGGTCCTGGCAACGCGCCGGCCGCCGACTCCGGCAATCGCGATCTCGATGCTCCTGTCCACGCCGCCGGCGTTGCTGACCTCGACGAAGGCCTGGTAGCGGCGCGGATCCGCAGGCAGCGGCCGCACTTCGAACGCAGTGATGCCGGCGTTCTCCACCGCTTCGAACACCGACTCGAGCCTGGCCGACTTCGGCACCCCGGTGATCTGCACCCCGTCGCTGATCACCACGGTTTCCGCTTCGCCGGGCTGCGCAAAATCCGGCACCCGCGGCGTGCCGCCGTAAGCAACATGGAGTTGCTGCAGGCGCTCGAGCGCCGCGTCACGGTACTCGAAACCGGGAGTGGCGATGCGCCTCATGGTATCGACCAGCATCACCTGGGTACCCGGGCTGCGCGCTGCGAGCGTCGCGTGCGCCTTGGCCAGCGCATGGCTCCAGCGGGTCGCACCGTCGGTCGTGCGGGTGGCCAGCGTCGGCGAGTTGTCGAGCACGAGGACAAGCCTGTCAGCGGCCTCGCCCGCGCCGGTCAACTGCGGCCTGGTCACGGCGACGACGATGCATACGGCAATGACCGCGGCCAGCAGCAACGACAACCACCAGCGCAGGCGGTCGCTGCTGCGATGGCTCTCCCGCAACACCCGGTCCCAGATCAGGCTGGAGGGCACCAGAAGCCTTCGCGGAGGCGGCTTCAGCAGATACAGGCCGGTTACGACCAGCGCGGCGGCAAGCGCCGCAATCGCGGCCCACAGAGGCGATACCGAAAGCAGGTTCATCGCAACAGACCCTGCTCGCGCAACGCTTTCAGCATCAGGTCCTCGAACGGCGCGGTGGTCGTGGTACGCAGATAGCCCCAGCCGTGGACGCGGCAGAAGGCTTCGATCTCGGTGCAGTAACGCAGGAAGGTGTCGTGATAGGCCTTCACCAGGTCGGGCGTCACGCGCACCCGTGTGGCACCGCCCTCCTCCGAGTCCACCAGCAGCACTTCATCCGCGAGCATCGGGTCGAGTTCGTCGGGGCTCATCACGTGCACCGCGAACACGTCGTGGCGGAACTGGCGTATCACCTGGAAGCTGCGCTCGAAACCCTCGCGGTCGAGGAAGTCGGAGACCACCACCGTCAGCCCTCGGGTGCGCCGGGCGCCGAAGAAACTGCGGAACGCCGACTGCAGGTTGGTGCCGCCGCCGGCCTCGATGCGTTCGAGAAAATGCAGCGCGCGCCACACCTGATTCTTGCCGCGCCGGGCCGGCATCTCCCTGACCACCCCGTCGGAAAAGGCGACGATGCTGACGCGGTCGTGGTTGATCAGGCCTATGTAGGCCAGCGCTGCGGCAAACTTGCGGGCAAAGTCGAACTTGGACGGGGCGCCGAAATCCATCGAGCGGCTGACGTCGAGGAATATGTAGACCGGCAGGTCCGCCTCTTCCTCGAACAGCCTCAGGATCAGCCGGTCCAGCCGCAGGTAAGTGCCCCAATCGAGGTTGCGGGTATCGTCGCCCGGCGAGTACGGCCGATAGTCGGTGAACACCATCCCCGAGCCGGTGCGGCGCGAGCGATGATGGCCGCGCAGGTGGCCCGCCACGGGACGGCGGGTAAGCATGGTGAGATGATCGAGCTGGCGAAAAAATTCTTCGCTGAACAGCAGGCTTTCCTGGGCCAAGTTGAAATGCCTCAGTGGGGCCGCATGGCAGCCGCCATGGAGCCGGCGGATATCCTCAAACGGCAGTCATTCCTTCGGTTCCGGTACCGACTCGAGGATCCTGTCGAGGATCGTGTCGGTATCGATGCGTCCGGCTTCGGCCTCGAAGTTCAGCAGGATCCGGTGCCGCAGCGCCGGCAACGCCACTGCGCGCACGTCCTCGCAGGACACGTAGACGCGGTCATTCATCAGCGCGTGCACTTTCGCGCCCAGGATCAGCGCCTGGGTTCCGCGCGGGCTGGAACCGAAGCGCACATACTTTTTGCTCATTTCGTGTGCCTGGGTCGATTCCGGGTGGGTCGCCAGCGTCATCCTGATCGCGTAGTCCTGCACCGGCCGCGCCACCGGGATGGCGCGCGCGGTTTCGCGCATCTCCAGAATCTCGCCCTGCTGCAGCACCCGGCGCACGGCCGGTTCCTTCTGCCCGGTGGTGCGCTCGACGATCAGATGCAGCTGCTCAACGTCCGGGAAATCGAGCTTGAGTTTGAAGAAGAAGCGGTCCATCTGCGCCTCGGGCAGCGGATACGTGCCTTCCATCTCGATCGGGTTCTGCGTTGCCAGCACGAAGAAGGGCTGGTCCAGCGCGTGGGTGCGGCCGGCTGCGGACACGCTGTTTTCCTGCATCGCTTCCAGCAACGCCGATTGGGTCTTGGGCGTGGCGCGGTTGATTTCGTCTGCGAGCACCATGTTGGCGAAGATCGGGCCGCGCTGGAACTCGAAGGCTTTGCGGCCGGATTCGTCTTCGCGGACGATGTTGGTGCCGATGATGTCGCCAGGCATCAGGTCCGGGGTGAACTGGATGCGCGAGAACTTCAGGTGCAGCACGTCGGCCATGGTCTGCACCAGCTTGGTCTTGCCCACGCCGGGGATCCCCTCCAGCAGCACGTGGCCGCGCGCAAGCAGGCAGGTCATCACCCCGGAGATGATCTCGTCGTTACCGACGATGACGCGCGAAATCTCGTCGCGGACAAGCTGGAACTGATCGCGGAAGGCCTGGATCTGGCGGTCGACGACGGTATTCATTTCTTCTCACTTTCATGCAGGTTCAGGAAATAATCTTTGACGGCCTGTTTCTGGCGGATCGGTACGCGCTCGAAGCTCATCGCGTTCCCGCGGTCGAATTTTGGGCGCGCGCGCACGTCCTCGAAGCCGAGCAGCGATTTCTGCTCCTGGCTGGCGGAATAGAACCAGCCCTGGTCGGCCTTTTCGTCGTCGTTGCCGGCGTCGTCGCGGCGCTGGATGGCTTCGAGCTTGAGTTGCGCATCCAGGCGCCGGGTCGCCGCACCCTCCAGCGCCAGCGCCTCGGACTCGCCGGCGGCACTGCCGCTCATGTTGCCGTCGCGGGCCGGATCATCGTCATTTCTGCGCGTCACCGCGCCCTGGCGAAACATGGTGCCGCCGCGGATGTCCGCGTTGCCGCTATCCGGCGAAGCGGTCGCGTTGGGAGCGTTGTCGCTGGAATCGAACTGGCTCGCGCTCAGCGCGCTCCTCTGCGATGTGGGGATCATCGCATCCTGCATCCGCCGCTTGACCTCGGTTACCCGGCTCTGCACCTCGAGCTGCTGGTTGGCCTCCTGGAGGGCATTCACCACGCGCTCGATCGCATCCTGGTCGACCCTGGCGTTGATGCCGCTCAGGTCGCGGCCGGCTTCCGCGAGTCTTTCCTCGATGCCGCGGTCGAGGCCCTTTTCACTGTCTGACAGCAGCCGGGTCTCGTCCTTCTCCGGCACATGCGCGTCCCGGTCTCCGGCCTCGGCGCGCATTTGCCGCAACAACGCCAGCGCCTCTTCGTTGCGCCCGGCCCGAAGCGCTTCCGCGGCCTTCTCGAAGCGCGGGTTCGCCCTCATGGCCTCGGCCAGCCTGTCCAGACCCTCGCGCGCAGCGGCGGCCTCCATGTTGGCCTGCTCGATCGCATCGCGCGCCCGCGCGGCTGCGCGCGCTTTGTCCTCGGCGGTCGCGTCGGCGCGCTGCAATTCCTCGAGCGCGCGATCGAGCTTCTCGAGCTCGGGGTCCTGCGGCGCGCCTTCGAGGAGTGCGCGCAGGTCCTGCGTCTCCCTGGCCGCGGCCACGGCCGCAGCATCGGCACCGTCCCATGAATGCGATTGCCGCGGCGCAATCCAGGTGACCAGCAGCAGGGCCGCGCCCAGACCGGCAGCAGCGTAAAGGCCGCGCGGCGGCCGGCCGGGGACGATCGCCCCGGGGTCGAGCTGGCGCGCGGTCGCGGCCGCGCGGGCGATTTGCAGTTCCTCGAACGGGGAAGGCCCGGGCGTGGAAACGAACCAGTAAGCGGACTTCAGTTCGTCCTTCAGCCGGGCGCGTGCATCGGCCTCCCCCGCGGCTTGCGCCAGCGTCACCTGACGCAATGCGCGCCACGCGACGTAGGCCCCGAGCATCACCACCGCCGCAACCACCGCCGTGCGGGCGCCGGTTCCGACCGCCGGAACTGCCGAGCTCAACGCGACGCCCACAAACTGTAAGGCAATCAGGGAGAACAAGACGACGCAGGCGCCGTAGGTGATCTCCTGAAGCGCCCGGCGCAACCACAGGCGGCGCTCGATGCTGCGCAGAACACTGAGTATGACTTCACTATCCTTCATGACCGGGGCGATTGTAGCGCAGCCGGGAAGCCCCATGCGAGGCAAGCGCGCGCGGGAGCCCCGCGGGCATAGGGCTCGCGGGGTTGCGCCGCGCGATCTCAGGTAACATCTGGTGCAAAACGACGGAGGAGCAAGTGAAGGTGGCCCTGCGACTCGTGGCGGCGTTGTTCGGCTGCGCGTATGCATGCATCGGTGCTGCGCAGCCGCCGCACATCGTCTACATCCTCGCCGACGATCTCGGCTGGAAGGACGTGGGTTACCACGGCAGCCCGATCAGGACGCCCAACCTCGACAGGCTGGCACAAGGCGGCGCACGCCTCGAAAAGTTTTATACACTCCCTTACTCGACCCAGACCCGCGCGGCATTGATGACCGGCCGCTATCCGATGCGCTACGGCCTGCAGACGCTTTCCATCCTGCCGTGGAGCCGCTACGGATTGCCGGCCGATGAACGGATGTTGCCGCAGGCGCTGAAAGAGGCGGGCTACCGCACCGCGATGCTCGGAAAGTGGCAACTCGGGCATTTCAAGAAAGAATTCTGGCCGACCCGGCGCGGTTTCGACAGTTTCTACGGCAGCTTCAACGGCGAGATCGACTATTTCAAGAAGACCAACAGGATCGGCCAGCCCGACTGGCACCGCAACGAACGGCAGGTGAAGGAAGCGGGCTACGTCACAACCCTGTTGGGCAGGGAGGCAGCCAGCCTGATTTCAAGGCACGACGCGGCCACGCCATTGTTCCTCTACCTGTCCTTCAACGCGCCGCAGGTGCCGTTGCAGGCACCGAGGGAATACCTGGAAATGTACCGGGACATTGCCGACGAAACCCGCCGCGCCTACGCGGCGATGGTCACCGCACTCGACGACGCCATAGGAGCGCTGATCTCGGCGCTGGAATCGAAAGGCATGATGGCGAATACGCTGATCGTGTTCCATAGCGACAACGGTGGGGCGCTGCCGAACAAGTATGCGACCGGCGATGGCGATGTCAGGAAACCCGCCGCCGACAACGGCCCCTTCCAGGACGGCAAGGGCGGACTGCACGAGGGTTCGATGCGGGTGGCGGCGTTCGCCGCGTGGCCGGGTAAAATCCAGCCGGGTGTGGTCGCCGAACGCATCCACGTCACCGACATGTATCCGACTTTGCTGAAGATCGCGGGTGCGAAGCTCGCGCAGACCCGGCGAATCGACGGCATCGATCAATGGGCCACGATTGCCGACGGCACGCCGAGTGCGCGCAAGGAATTGCTGCTTGCAATGGAAGACAGCCGTGGCGCGCTGCTGATGGAGAACTGGAAGCTCATCGTCTACTCGCGCTTGCCGGTACGCTACGAACTGTTCAATGTCCAGGACGACCCGTCCGAGGAAGACAACCGCGCCGAGCGCGAACCGCAACGGGTACAGGAGATGCTGGCGCGCTTCAGCGAGTACGCCTGGGAGATGGCGCCGTCGCTTTACCTGGAGGATTTGCTGAAACCGCGAAAGTACGACGCCCCGATGTACTGGGGTGAAAACCCCGTTCGCCCCTGAGAGGCGGACGGTGTTTCAGTGGAGACTGACTTGACCACCCAATCGAGTCGGAAGCAAATTGTAATCCGGAGCCGTGACCAGACTTCTTCTTCCGATAGGAATTCATTCCGTCACTGACCTGGGACTCGATTTGGGTGGTCAGGTTATGTCGGAACTAAAACCCGATCAGACCATAGGCTCTATTACCATCTTCAACACAATAATCCATGCAAGCAATCAACATCGAAGATCTGCGCAGCCGGGCGCGCCGGCGTCTGCCGAAAGTGATATTCGAGTTCATCGACGGCGGGGCCCAGGATGAGACCACGCTGCGCGCCAACCGCGAGGACTTCCAGAAGTGGCGCTTCCGTACCCGGGTGCTGACCGACGTGTCCAGGCGCGACCAGTCGATCACCCTGTTCGGCCAGCACTGCGCCTCGCCTTTGATTCTCGCGCCGGCCGGACTCGCCGGGCTGCTGTCGCGCCGCGGCGAGCTGGCCGCAGCCCGCGCCGCAGAGAAATTCGGCGTGCCCTACTGCCTGTCCACCATGGCCACCTGCAGCATCGAGCAGATCACCACCGAGACCACGCAGCCGAAGTGGTTCCAGCTCTACGTGCTGCGCGATCGGGGTCTCACCAGGGAGTTCATCGAGCGCGCGCGGGCGTCGCGCTGCACCGCGCTGGTCCTGACCGTGGACACCAAGGTGCAGGGGCCGCGCGAGCGCGACATGCGCAACGGCTTCACCGTGCCGCCGCGTTTCACTCTTGCGACGATCCTCGACTTCGCCCGCCATTTCTCCTGGCTCTTCGACGTGGGACTGGGTCCGCGCATCGCCTTCAGGAATTTCGAGGGCACCAAGGCCGCCGCCACCGATGCGGTGACCATCACCGAGTTCATCGCCGGCCAGTACGACCTGACGGTGAACTGGCGCGACGTCGAGTGGTTCAAGTCGGCTTGGGGCGGTCCGGTCCTGCTCAAGGGCATCCTCAGCGTCGAGGATGCCAGGCTTGCCGCAGCGCATGGCGCGGACGGAGTGATCGTTTCCAATCACGGCGGGCGGCAACTCGAAGGCGCCGTATCCGCAGTGCATGCATTGCCGGCGATCGCCGATGCGGTGGGAGACCGGCTTGAAGTGGTGCTCGACGGCGGCATTCGCCGTGGCGCCGACGTGGTGCGTGCGCGCGCCCTCGGTGCCAGGGCCTGCATGATCGGCCGCGCCTGGCTTTACGGGCTGGCCTCGGCCGGCCAGGCGGGAGTCGAGCGCGCGCTGGAAATCCTGCGCGACGAGATCGACGTCACGCTGACCCTGCTGGGCCGCCCGACGCTTGCCGAGGTCGATCGCGACGCGCTCGAGCGCGTCGGCTGAGCATCATCTGCAGGAGGTGGCTGACGGCGTCGCCGACACCGGGCGACGGACAACGGCACGACAATTGCTCCGCCCTAACGGGACAACCGAATTTCGCGGCCGCGGATAAAATCCGGGCGAAACTTCGGTATCCTTTTGACATCCAGATCAGCGCAGCGACCGACCAACATGGCCTCAACCCTTTCCATCACCCATTACACCTCTCACGAGCCGCTCGGAATCGTCTCGGACGAAGAGTACCAGCGTTTCAAGGACCAACTGCTGGAGGCATTCCGGGAAGAGTGGCCCGATGCGATTGTGTCGATAGAGGACGACGAGGAACCCTACACAGACGTGGGGGGCGTTAGCGGCCAGGCCGAGCAGGATGTGCGTGACCGCATCGAAGACATCGTCAACGAAGTGATCGACTCCGGCGACTGGCGGGATGAGGAGGAGGACCCTTACGACGAGAAAGAGGAACTCGACGACGAGGAAGAGGAAGAAGACAAGTCTTGAACGTCGTTTGCCGACGTGGAAGAAATGGTGGCCCGGCTGCAATCAAATACCACTCGTGAAGCCGCATCAGCGCTTGATCACAGCTCATTGCCAGCCTGGTGTTACCCCCACACTTACCCCCAAGCTGCATTGCTCGAGGTGCCGGTAGCGTGGATTAAATCCCTGCTCGGCGCAATTCGCTTTCAAAACGCTGCACAAGCCATGTGGCCTTGGTCTCAGTCCCGAACCGAAACGCAGCATTTTCTAGCAACTGTTTTTCCGCTTCAGTCGTTTTGCCGAAGTCAAAGTTAATAGCGTTCAACCTGCGCTCGAATTCACGGTAGTCACTACAGATCTCAGCACTCAGTGCTGAGGCCATGCCTCCGGCGATCCCTCGCTTTATGAGTTGCTCCGCAAGTTCTGCGCGCACCTGCAGGTCGTTGCGTTCAGCAAGATCTGGAAATTTGATGACATCAGCCATGGGCGCCCGATTCTAATCGATTACAATGCGGCCGCCGTCGCGAGAATTTTCGTTCAACATTGCGGCGAATTCGCGGATTAGTTTTCGATCGCTTTTTGTTCCGCCGGTCCAGTGCACGATCGTAGTCTGACTGCTGCCTGCATTCGCAGGCGCGGCGCTGGCGATCGGCGACTCCGGCAGGCCGGTCGAGGGACTGGCGGCGAACGTTGGCGCCGCACCGCCGCCACCACCACCACCGCCGAAGCTCACCGCATTGATCGCCTGCACCTGCGCCGCGCCGTAGAGAATTGCCGCGGCCGCCGCGGCGGCGCCCAGGTAGGGCCCGACAAATGGAATTTCGGCCAGTGAGTAGTAGGCTTTGACGGCCATCGCCGGCGTCTTGACGAGCACCTCGGAAATCGCGGCCACCTTGCCGACCTCGAACATCTTGCGGCTGTGGGTGTTCATGAGCACCGCCATCTGGCCGGCGAAGTATCCGGCGCTCTCGAAGTTGAGTCTGTCGTACGCGACCTGCAGTCCATACCGTTTTTTATATTCTTCGAGCTTGTCTTTGCTGTGCTGAACATCCAGGCGCTTCATTGCGTCGTAGTACATCGCGTTGGCTTCGATGCGCTTCGCGTTGAATTCCTGATCATCGAGCGCGCCTTTTTCGTGCATCGCGACGAGCGTGTCATCCCGATCCTTGACCCACGCCTTCAACGCCAGCGATCGCGCGACGAAGTCCTGCTCGATCGCGGCGTTCTCGGTTTGTAGTGTCTGGAAGACGGCCGCGCTGCGCGCCGCGCGACGCTCGGCCTCGTCTTTGTCGAGATCGGTGCGTCTCTGCAGCGTCGCCGCGCGGTCCTGGTCGAACCGTTCGTTATCCTCAGCGATCAAGTGCGCGAGATCGATACTGCGCTGGTGATCGGCTGCGGTTTGTTTGTCGCCGGCCGCGATGGCATCGTCGATCGCGGCATCCGTGCGCGCGATCCACTCGGCTTGCGACTTCAACGCCGCAATCTTGTCGTGAATTGCCTTCGCATGTTCCCGCGCGGCGGCGGCCGCTTTCCTGGCGGGATCCTCGGCATCGCCGGTCGGCACGACGTCGACAAGCGGCGCATGGATCG
>JBGQGT010000021.1:0-12836 GCA_041497595.1 Gammaproteobacteria bacterium | reverse complement strand
GGCAATGCGGCAAGGAATCGCGATGGACGATGCCGGGGCGCTCGGACGGCTCGCACATTCGTTGCCGGTGGAGTTTCACGGCGACAACATTCGTCTCGGCGCAGAGGACGTGACCGAGGCCATTCGCGTCGAAGAAGTCTCTGCGGCCGCTTCCGAGGTCGCGGCGATTCCTGAAGTACGTCAAGGGCTTATCCAGTGCCAGCGGGCCTTTCGCCGGGCGCCGGGGCTGGTCGCCGATGGTCGTGACATGGGCACGGTGGTGTTTCCCGATGCGGTACTCAAGGTGTTCCTGACCGCGTCCGCCGAAGAGCGTGCGCTGCGTCGCTATAAACAGTTGATAGACAAAGGTTTCGATGCTAATCTAGCCACCCTTTTGCAGGAAATCGGCCAACGCGACGCCCGCGACAGTGCGCGCAGCGTGGCTCCTCTGCAGAAGAGCGCAGACGCGCAAGTTCTTGACACCACTGGACTTTCAATAGAAGAGGCAGTCGCCCAAGTAATCCAGTGGTTCGAATCTGTGCAGCGCCGGGCCCCGTCCCGCTGAATCAGACCCGCAAACTGCCGGCAGTTGCACGCCCCAGGAGGGTCTTTTTTCCGCCGTTGACGGGTTCATCAACTAACCCCGTTTCGTGCAACGGATTTTTCCGAGTCCAACCCTCTTTTTATGACAACCGAAACCCAAACCCCTGACGCCGCCACCTCCGAGAATAACTTTGCCGCGATGTTCGAAGAAAGCCTGTCGCGAACGGAGATGCGTGCAGGTGAAGTCATCACGGCCGAAGTGGTGCGTGTAGATCCCAATTTCGTCGTGGTGAACGCCGGCCTGAAGTCGGAGAGCTTCATCTCGGCAGACGAGTTCAAGAACGACCGCGGCGAACTCGAGGTCAAGCCCGGCGACTATGTAACCGTCGCAATCGAAGCGCTCGAGGATGGCTACGGGGAAACCCGCCTGTCGCGGGAAAAGGCCAAGCGCCTGGCTGCATGGCACGATCTGGAAAAGGCGATGGAACAGGGCACCCTGGTGCAGGGCCTGGTCAACGGCAAGGTCAAGGGCGGGCTAACGGTCATGGTGAACGGCATTCGCGCCTTCCTTCCCGGTTCGCTGGTGGACATCCGCCCGGTGAAGGACACCAACCCCTACGAAGGCAAGAATCTCGAATTCAAGGTCATCAAGCTCGACCGCAAGCGCAACAACGTGGTGGTATCGCGCCGCGCCGTGCTGGAAGCCAGCCAGGGTGCGGAACGTGAAGCGCTGCTCGCCAGCCTGCAGGAAGGCGCCACGGTCAAGGGCATCGTCAAGAACATCACGGATTACGGCGCGTTCGTCGACCTGGGCGGCATCGACGGGCTGCTTCACATCACCGACCTGGCGTGGCGCCGCGTCAAGCATCCCTCCGAGGTTCTCAATGTCGGTGATGAAGTCACCGCCAAGATCCTCAAATTCGATCAGGAAAAGAATCGCGTTTCCCTGGGCCTGAAGCAGCTCGGCGAAGATCCCTGGGTCGGCCTGTCGCGCCGCTATCCTCCCGGCACCCGCCTGTTCGGCAAGGTTTCCAACCTCACCGACTACGGCGCGTTCGTCGAGATCGAGCAGGGCATCGAGGGGCTGGTGCACGTGTCCGAAATGGACTGGACCAACAAGAACGTCCACCCCTCGCGCGTGGTGCAGCTCGGCGACGAGGTCGAGGTGATGATTCTCGAGATCGACGAGGACCGCCGCCGCATTTCGCTGGGCATGAAGCAGTGCAAGCCCAATCCCTGGGAAGAGTTCTCCGCAAATTACAAGAAAGGCGACAAGGTCCGCGGCCAGATCAAGTCCATCACCGACTTCGGAATCTTCATCGGCCTGCCGGGCGGCATCGACGGCCTGGTGCACCTGTCCGATCTTTCCTGGAGCGTTCCCGGCGAAGAGGCGGTGCGCAATTACAAGAAGGGCGACGAAGTCGAGGCGATGGTCATTTCCATCGACGTCGAGCGCGAGCGCATTTCTCTGGGCATCAAGCAGCTCGAGGGCGACCCGTTCACCAATTTCGTCGCCACGCACGACAAGGGCGCGCTAGTGGATGGCGTCGTCAAGACCATCGATCCCAAGGGCGCGGTAATTCAGCTCGACACCGACGTGGAGGGTTACCTGCGCGCCTCCGAGATCGCGCGCGACCGCGTCGAGGACATGCGCACGCACCTGAAGGAAGGCGACAAGGTGAATGCGATGATCATCAACATCGACCGCAAGAACCGCAACATAAACCTCTCGATCAAGGCCAAGGATGCGGCCGACGAGTCCGAGGCGCTGCAGAAACATGCCGCCGAGAGCACGTCGAATGCGGGCACGACCAACCTCGGGGCTTTGCTCAAGGCCAAGCTGGATAACAAGAATTCTGCGCAATAGGACGCGCCATGACCAAGTCGGAGCTGATTGCCAAGCTGGCGGCGCACTTTCCCCAGTTGGTCGCGAGCGACGCCGAGCTTGCGGTGAAGATGATCCTGGATGCCATGGCGAAAAGCCTGGCCCAGGGCCATCGCATCGAAATTCGCGGATTCGGCAGTTTCGGATTGAATTACCGTCCCCCGCGCGTGGGCCGCAATCCGAAATCGGGCGACAAGGTTCACGTGCCGGCCAAGTACGTGCCGCATTTCAAGGCGGGCAAGGAACTGCGCGAACGCGTGGATTTCAAGAGCCAGTAGGCGGCGGCGTGTTCGACCGGCGCCACAACGCAAGCGGCATCGTCGCAGGATCGTGCCGCTTTTTTTCGTCTGACTTTCGTCCCCTGGTTTCGCGGGGCAGTTGATGCGCTATATCTCCTGGGCTTTGCGAATCCTTCTGTTCCTGCTGCTTTTCGGGTTCGCGCTGAAGAACACCGATCCGGTGATCGTGCGCTTCTATCTCGGCAGCCAGTGGGAAGCGCCGCTGGCGATGGTCGTGCTGGTCTTTTTCGGCGTCGGCGCGGTGGCAGGCGTGATTGCCTGCCTGACTTATGTCTACAGGCAGCGTCGCGAAATTCTCCAGTTGCGCAAGGAAGTGCGGGCGAAGCCGATTGCGCCAGAGGACGCGCGTTAGCCCATGGAATTCGAGCTCTGGTGGCTGCTTGGATTTCCGCTGTTCTTCGCGCTCGGCTGGCTGGCGGCGCGGGTGGACATCAAGCAGTTGCTGTCCGAGTCGCGCGCGCTCCCGCTTTCCTACTTCAAGGGCCTGAACTTTCTTCTCAACGAGCAGCCGGACAAGGCCATCGAAGCCTTCATCGAGGTGGTGAAGGTCGATCCGCAGACCATCGAACTGCATTTTGCGCTGGGCAGCCTGTTCCGGCGGCGCGGCGAAGTCGAGAGGGCGATCCGCATGCATGAGAACCTGCTCGGCAGGCCCGATCTGGGGCCGGAACAGAAGCTCACTGCGCTGTACGAAATGGCACAGGACTATCTGAAGGCCGGGTTGCTCGATCGCGCCGAAGAGATGTTCGGAAAGTTGCAGGGCACGCAGTACGAACAGCAGGGGCTGAAGTTCCTGCTGGAGATCTTCGAGCAGGAGAAGGACTGGAAAAAAGCGATCGAGGCGTCGCGCAGGATGGATGCGGTGGTCGGCCAGTCGAGCGCCGTGGATATCGCCAATTTCTACTGCGAGCTCGCGGTCGGAGAGATGACCCATTCACGCTGGGAGGCGGCGCGCGACTATCTGCGGGAAGCGCTCAACGTCAACCGCAAGTGCGCCCGCGCCAACATCCTGGTTGGTGACATCGAACTGGCCCAGCAGAACAACGAGCAGGCGGTCGAGGCCTGGAAACGCATCGAGGGGCAGAATCCCGCGTATCTCTCGCTGATTGCCGACAAGCTGCTGCTTGCCTATCGCAACCTCGGACGGGAGGATGAGGGACTGCAGTTGCTGCGCGGCTATCTCGGCAGCTTTCCGTCGCTCGACCTGCTCAACGCCATCTTCAAGGGCGAGCTCGAGCAGCGCGGCGCGGATTCGGCTTACCGCCTGGTGCGCGACGAGCTGGCGCGCAACCCCACGCTGCTGGGACTGGACAAGCTGCTCGAAGCCCAGCTTCTGGAGGTGCCCGCCGAACGCCGCCAGGATCTCCAGCTGATCAAGAACCTGGTGCACCAGCACACCAGGAGCCTGGCGCTTTACCGCTGCGACAATTGCGGGTTCAAGGCGCGCCAGTTCTACTGGCACTGTCCGGCCTGCAACGGCTGGGAAACCTACTCCCCCAGGCGCACCGAAGAGCGGGAGCTGGCGTCTTGAAAACCGGTTCCCGGATCATCGTCGCGCTCGACTACGCCGACGCGAGGTCGGCGACGGCTTTGGTGGATCGCCTCCAGCCCTCCGCCTGCCGGCTGAAGGTTGGCAAGGAGCTGTTCACCGCGACCGGACCGGAATATGTTGCAATGCTTGCGAAACGCGGCTTCGATATTTTTCTCGATCTGAAATTTCACGACATTCCGAACACCGTGGCGCAGGCATGCAAGGCGGCGGCCGGTCTGGGCGTGTGGATGCTGAACGTGCACGCGCTCGGCGGACGGGCGATGATGCAGGCGGCGCGCGATGCGATCGGAACCGCGTCTGGCCGGCCCTGGTTGATCGCCGTGACCGTGCTGACCAGCATGGCGGAGAAGGATTTGCATGAAGTGGGAATCGATGCCACGCCGCTCGACGAAGCGTTGCGTCTCGCCGCGCTGGCAAGGGAGTGCGGCCTGGACGGCGCGGTGTGCGCCGCGCACGAGGCCGGCGCGATCCGCGAGCACATTGGCGAGGGGTTCCTGCGCGTTACGCCGGGAATCCGCCTTCCCGAAGACTTCACGGGCGACCAGAAGCGGATAATGACGCCGCGCCAGGCGCTCGAGTCCGGTTCCAGCTATCTGGTCATCGGCCGGCCTGTCACCCGTGCGGCGCGACCGCTTGAAGTGCTGGCGCGCATCAACTCGGAAGTGGCCACACTGGAGAACGGCAAGTGAAGATCACCATCATCGGCAGCGGATACGTCGGGCTGGTATCGGGCGCCTGTTTTGCCGATCTCGGCAACGACGTGGTCTGTGTCGACCTCGACGAGCAGAAAGTCGCGACGCTGAACGCCGGCGGCATTCCGATCTACGAGCCGGGACTGGAGCAACTGGTCAGACACAATGCCGCGGCAGGCCGATTGCGCTTCACCACCGATGTAAAGGAAAGCGTCGCGCACGGCACTCTGCAATTCATCGCCGTGGGCACGCCGGCCGACCGGGACGGCTCGGCGGATCTGCACTACGTGCTCGGCGCCGCCCGCAGCATCGGCCGTTACATGGACGATTACCGCGTGGTGGTGAACAAGTCCACGGTGCCGGTGGGCACCGCGGAACGCGTTCGTGCGGTGATCGAAGAAGAATTGAAGAACCGCGGCATGAAGCTGCCGTTCAGCGTGGTTTCCAACCCGGAGTTCCTCAAGGAAGGCGCGGCGATCAGCGATTTCATGCGCCCGGACCGCATCGTGGTCGGCAGCAGCGACGAGCGCGCGACGCAGATCATGCGCCAGCTGTACGCGCCGATCCTGCGCAATCACGACCGGCTTCTGGTCATGGACCCAAGGTCGGCGGAACTGTCCAAGTACGCCGCCAACGCAATGCTCGCCACCCGCATTTCCTTCATGAACGAGCTGGCCAATCTTGCCGAAAAACTCGGCGCAAACATCGAAGCGGTGCGCCATGGAATCGGCTCCGACCAGCGAATCGGCTATCACTTTCTGTATGCCGGAGTGGGCTACGGCGGGTCGTGCTTCCCCAAGGACATCCAGGCGCTGCAGCACACTGCCGGCGAGTACGGCATGCAGATGACCATCGTGGATGCGGTGGAGAAGGTGAACCGCACGCAAAAGCAGCGCATCCTCGAGAAGGTGCGCATGCGTTTCGGCGAACATCTCGACGGCCGCAGGTTCGCCGTGTGGGGCCTGTCTTTCAAGCCGAACACCGATGACATGCGCGAGGCGCCGAGCCGGGTGGTGATCAACGGCCTGCTCGCCCGCGGCGCCAGCGTGAGCGTCTATGATCCGGTCGCGCTGAAGGAGGCAAAGCAGGTCTTCGAGAGTAAACCGGCAGTGCACTTCGCCCCGTCCACCACGGCGGCGCTCGATGGTGCGGACGCGCTGATCATCGTCACCGAATGGAAGGAATTTCGCAGCCCGGATTTCGACGACATGAAGCGACGCCTCAAGGCGCCGATCGTGTTCGACGGGCGCAACCTGTACGATCCGGCTTTGATGCGGGAAGCGGGATTCGAGTATTTCTCGGTGGGAAGACCGTAAGCGTGAGGCGAGAGGCGAGAGGCGTGAGGCGAGAGGCGTTAACGAAAGCGCGGGTACTGGTGGTCGGGGACGTGATGCTCGACCGCTACTGGTTCGGCGAGGTAAGCCGGATCTCGCCGGAGGCGCCGGTGCCGGTGGTGAAAGTGGGGCGCACCGAAGAGCGCCTCGGCGGCGCGGCCAACGTTGCGCGCAACATCGTTGCAGTCGGCGCGCAAGCTTCGCTGCTGTCGGTGGTCGGGCAGGACGAAGCCGGCGATTGCCTCCAGCGCCTGCTCGAGTCCGTTGGCATCACCGCCCAGATGCATCGCGATCCCGGGCTCGCTACCACCATCAAGTTGCGCGTGATCGGCCGCCAGCAGCAGTTGCTTCGAATCGATTTCGAAACCGAGCCCGGGCATGAAGTGCTGTTGTCCAAACTCGCCGACTTCGAGGAGCGGCTGCCCAACGCGGATGTGGTGATCCTGTCCGACTATGGCAAGGGCGGGCTCAGGCACATCGAGAAGATGATCGAACTGGCGCGTGCCTCGGGAAAGCCGGTGCTGGTCGATCCGAAGGGGGACGATTACAGCCGCTATCGCGGCGCGACGCTGGTCACGCCCAACCGCGCGGAATTCCACGACGTGGCGGGACGCTGGAAAAGCGAGGACGATCTCACCGAAAGAGCGCAGAAAATGCGCCGCGAACTGGGGCTGGATGCACTGTTGATCACGCGCAGCGAGGAGGGCATGACCCTGTATCGCGACCGGCAGCGGCTGCATGTGCCCGCGGTGGCGCGCGAAGTGTACGATGTCAGCGGCGCCGGAGACACCGTCATTGCCGTTCTCGGCGTGATGCTTGCGGCCGGCGCCGGGTTCGCCGAGGCGGTGCAGTTCGCCAACAAGGCGGCCGGAATCGTCGTGGGCAAGCTCGGCACCGCGGTGGTTCACCCGGAAGAATTGTTCGAGAGTCAAGGATGAAGGCGAAGGGCGGAAGGACGGAGTGCGGAGACGCCGAGGGCGTCGTTGGATTCACCGCGTCCATTGCTCATTCCTCGTTTTCCATCCTTCATCAATAGCATTTCTGGATTGTTCGCATGTATATCGTCGTAACTGGTGCGGCGGGATTTATCGGCTCCAATATCGTCAAGGCGCTGAACCTGCGCGGGGAGACCGGCATTCTTGCGGTGGATAACCTCACCCGCGCCGACAAGTTCCGTAATCTGGTGGATTGCGAGATCGCCGACTACCTGGACAAGGAGCACTTTCGCGCGGCGCTCGACGCCGGTTCCTTCGACGGCGAAATCGCGGCCATCCTTCACCAGGGCGCCTGTTCGGACACGATGCAGACCGACGGGCGCTACATGATGGAGAACAACTACCGCTATTCGGTGGGCCTGCTGGCGTACTGTCAGGCTGAGTCGGTGCCGCTGATCTATGCATCTTCGGCGTCGGTATACGGATCGGGGCCGGTGTTCAAGGAGGGCAGGGAAAACGAGCGGCCGCTGAACGTCTACGGTTATTCGAAGTTTCTGTTCGACCAGATGGTGCGCCGGCGCTGGGAGGACGATACGGCGCAGGTGGTGGGGCTGCGTTACTTCAACGTCTATGGCCCTCGGGAAGCGCACAAGGAGCGCATGGCTTCGGTCGCTTTCCACTGCTTCAACCAGTTCCGGGAAACCGGAAAGGTGAAACTGTTCGAAGGCAGCGGCGGGTACGCGGCAGGCGAGCAGCGGCGCGATTTCATCTCGGTTGAGGACGTGGTGAAGATCAACTTGTATTTCCTCGACAATCCCAGGAAGACGGGCATTTTCAACTGCGGCACCGGCGCTTCGCAGACCTTCAACGACATCGCGGTCACGACCATCAACGCCTTGCGGCGTGCCGATGGCAAGAACCCGCTCAGTCTTGCGGAACTCAGGTCGCAGGGAATGATCGAGTACGTATCCTTTCCCGCCGGCCTCAGGGAAAAATACCAGAGCTACACCCAAGCCGATCTCGCGCAGCTGCGCGGCTGCGGATACGCCGCACCGTTCTTCGACGTCGAAACCGGGGTCACGCGCTACGTCGAGTGGCTGCTCGACGCCGTGCGCTAGATATTTCCAGCCGCATTCAGGGAATTCTCCGCTCCCAGGACCGCGCGAGTATCATATTTCGCATGGATCGCAATCCCGTCAACGCCTATCAAACCCTCGACGACTTTGTGGGCAATACGCCGCTGGTGCGCCTGAAGCGCATTCCCGGCAAGACCAGCAACGTCGTCCTTGCCAAACTCGAGGGCAACAACCCCGCCGGATCGGTCAAGGATCGTCCTGCGCTATCCATGATCCGGCGCGCGGAGGAACGCGGGCAGATCAAACCGGGCGACACGCTGATCGAACCGACCAGCGGCAACACCGGCATCGCACTGGCAATGGTGGCGGCGATGCGCGGATACCGCATGGTGCTGGTCATGCCCGAGCATCTGTCGGTGGAGCGGCGGCAGACCATGGCGGCGTTCGGCGCCAGATTCGTGCTGACGCCGAAGGAAGGCGGGATGGAAACGGCACGCGACATAGCGGAGCAGATGCAGGCGCGCGGCGAAGGTCTGATCCTGGACCAGTTCGCCAATCCAGACAATCCGCTGTCGCACTACGAGGGCACCGGCGCGGAAATCTGGCGCGACACCCGCGGCCAGATCACCCACTTCGTCAGCAGCATGGGCACCACCGGCACGATCATGGGCTGCTCGCGTTTTTTCAAGGAAAGGAATCCGGGGATCCAGATCGTCGGCTGTCAGCCGACCGAAGGTTCACAGATTCCCGGCATCCGCAAATGGCCGGAGGCCTACCTTCCGAAAATTTACGACCGCAAACGTGTCGACAGGGTTATCGAAGTCAGCCAGGCCGACTCCGAGGAGATGGCGCGCCGCCTGGCAAAGGAAGAAGGCATTTTCGCCGGCATCTCCTCCGGCGGCGCGTTGTGGGCGGCGTTGCAGGTATCCCGGGAGGTGCAGAATGCCACCATCGTCACGATCGTCTGCGACCGCGGCGACCGCTATCTCTCCACCGGCGTGTTCCCCGCCGAGTAGTCCAATAAACGTCTCACCGCAAAGTCGCAAAGGATTCTTTTCAATACCCCCTTGAGGGGTACGCAAAGAAGAACACGCAACGATTTGCAAGGCAATCAACCCGGGAAAAAATGCGATTGCCGGCACATGGCAGCATGCATTTTCTTCCATGCGATTCCTGTTTTTACTTGCGGTCTTTGCGGCTTTGCGGTGACAAGGGCTTTTCAGAAAGGCACGGTCCAGCGCGCTGGCGCGCGGGACAGATGGGCGAGCAGCAGTTCGCGTTTCTGCGCGAGTTCCCGCGGCAGGCGATCGCGGATCTGTGCGAACAGTTGTTGGTGCAGCCGCAGCTCCTCGGTCCAGGCCTCGCGGTCCAGTGACATCAATTCCACGAACGTCTCATCCGAGACGTCCAGCCCGTCCCAAATCAGGTCCTGTTTGCGCGGCATCCAGCCCAGAAGGCTTTCGGCGGCCTCAAGCCGCCCGTGGCAACGGTCCACGATCCATTTCAGAACCCGCATGTTTTCGCCGTACCCTGGCCAGAGAAACTTGCCGTTGCCATCCTTCCTGAACCAGTTGACGCAGAAGATCCGCGGCGGATGCTTCAGCGCGCGACCGAATCCAAGCCAGTGGTCGAAGTAATCGCCGATGTGGTAACCGCAGAACGGCAGCATTGCCATCGGATCGCGGCGCACCTCACCGACCGTCGCGGTTGCCGCCGCCGTGGTTTCAGAACCGAGCGTGGCGGCCATGTATACACCGTCCGTCCAGTCGAAGCTCTCGGTGACCAGCGGGACGGTGGTGCCGCGGCGGCCGCCGAAGATGAAGGCGGAAATCGGCACGCCCTCCAGCTTCTCCCACGCGGGATCCATTGAAGGACACTGCAACGCCGGCACCGTGAAGCGCGCGTTCGGGTGTGCGGCCTTGCGTCCGCAGTCCGGTGTCCAGGCATTGCCCTGCCAGTCGGTGAGTTGCGCCGGCTGCTCGTCGGTCATGCCTTCCCACCAGACGTCGCCGTCCGGGGTCATCGCCACGTTGGTGAAGATGCAGTTACGGCTCAGCGTCGCCATCGCATTCGGATTGGATTTCTCCGAAGTACCGGGTGCAACCCCGAAGAAACCGTATTCCGGATTGATCGCATACAGCCGGCCGTCCGCACCCGGCTTGATCCAGGCTATGTCGTCGCCCACCGTGGTGACTTTCCAGCCCTTTAATGCCGCCGGCGGGATCATCATCGCGAAGTTGGTCTTGCCGCACGCGCTCGGGAACGCCGCCGCCACGTAGTTCTTTTCGCCCTGCGGCGACTCCACCCCGAGTATGAGCATGTGCTCGGCCAGCCAACCCTGTTTGCGGCCCATGCACGAGGCGATGCGCAGCGCGAAGCACTTTTTGCCGAGAAGCGCATTGCCGCCGTAGCCGCTGCCATAGGACCAGATCGCGTTCTCCTCCGGAAAATGCACGATGTACTTGTGGTCCTTGTTGCACGGCCAGCGAACGTCTTCCTGCCCGGCCGCGAGCGGCATGCCGACCGAATGCAGGCAGGAAACGAACCTGCCTTCGGTGCCGAGGGCTTCGATCGCTTCGCGGCCCATGCGGGTCATGATGCGCATGCTGACCGCCACGTACGCGGAATCGGTGAGCTGCGCGCCGATGTGCGAGATCGGCGAACCGAGCGGGCCCATCGAGAACGGCACAACGTAAAGAGTGCGCCCGCGCATGCTGCCCTCGAACAGCGCGAGCAGCCTCTGCTTCATTTCCGGCGGGTCGACCCAGTTATTGGTCGGCCCGGCGTCTTCCCTGCTGGTGGTGCAGATGAACGTGCGCTCCTCGACTCTTGCGACGTCCGAAGGATCGGACAGCGCCAGATAGCTGTCCGGACGTTTCTTTGAGTGGAGTTTGCGGAAGGTGCCGCCGGCAACCAGCTGGTGGCAAAGGGCGTCGTACTCGGCCTGCGAGCCGTCGCACCAGTGAATGCGGTCCGGGCGGGTGAGCTGCGCGATTTCGCCTACCCAGTCGCGCAGTTGCCGGTTCCTGACGTATTCCGGGCAATCCGCGGCGTTGTGCAACGCCGGGTTCTGGCTTGCCAGCGACCTCACGAGTTCTCCCCCGCCTGAGGCGTTTATTTTGCCGGTAAGTCTAACACCGGAATTTCACCGCCGTCCGCGTCCGGCCACGCGGTGCGTTGTTGCACTGCATGAGCGGCGGGCCACGTTGGCAGATCGAGAGGAAGTCCGCGCGCACAATGCGAACACGGCATGTGGAGGTACTGCCGTGCTTTCCGGTATCCTGACGCGTTCTACCGCGCGCAGAACCCGGGATTGCCTCCCGGTGCGCGTTTACGTGGCTTGACAATCGTTGCCGACCGGCATGACTCCTGTTCTGGCATTTGACATCGAAACCATCCCCGACATCGAAGGGCTGCGGCGCCTGTACGGCCATGGTTCGCAGACCGGTGATGCCGAAGTGGCGCAGGCGGCGTTTGATCGCCGGCGCGAGGCCACCGGCAGCGATTTCCTGCCGCTGCACCTGCATCGCGTGGTGGCAATCTCCTGCGCGCTGCGCGATCGCGACAGTTTCCGCGTCTGGTCGCTGGGCGAGGCCGGAGAACCCGAACCCGAGCTGGTCCGGCGCTTCTTCGATGGCATCGAGAAGTACACCCCTCAGCTGGTTTCCTGGAACGGCAGCGGTTTCGATCTGCCGGTGCTGAATTACCGGGCGCTGATCCACGGCGTGCGTGCCGCGCGCTTCTGGGACATGGGCGAGGATGACCGCGACTTCAAGTGGAACAACTACATCAGCCGCTATCACAGCCGCCATCTCGACCTGATGGATGTGCTGGCGATGTATCAGGGCCGTGGCAACGCGCCGCTCGACCAGATCGCGCAACTGCTCGGGCTTCCGGGAAAACTCGGCATGGACGGCTCGAAAGTATGGGACGCCTACCAGGCAGGCAGGATCGAGGCGATCAGGCATTACTGTGAGACCGACGTCGCCAACACTTACCTCGTCTATCAGCGTTTCCAGTTGGTCCGCGGTGCGCTCGAGGAGGCACAGTACCGGCGCGAATGCGATCTGGTGCGCTCGACGCTGTCCAAATCCACGGATGCGCACTGGCGCGAATTCCTGGGTGGCTGGCTGGCCTAGCATGAAACGCGAATCCGTCGGACCTGCGGTGCCGGTCGAGTCCCTCGACCAGGAAGGGCGGGGCGTTGCGCATGTGGACGGCAAGGTGATCTTCATCGAAGGCGCGCTCCCCGGCGAAGTGGTCGAGTTTGCCTCCTACCGGCGCAAACCCAACTATGAGTTCGCCGAGGCAAAGAGAATCGTACGAGCGTCGGCCTCGCGCGTCGTACCGCGTTGCCGCTATTTCGGCGTCTGTGGCGGCTGCAGCATGCAGCACCTGGAGCCGCGTGCGCAGGTGGCGGCGAAACAGCGCGTCCTCGAGGAAAATCTGGCCCGCATCGGCAAGGTGACGGCCGAGACCATGCTTTCCCCGATTCATGGTCCGACCTGGGAGTACCGCTATCGCGCGCGCTTCTCGGCGCG
>JBGQGT010000020.1:0-12839 GCA_041497595.1 Gammaproteobacteria bacterium | reverse complement strand
TGCAGGCGTGCCGATGAGCACCCGCTCCGGCGATCTGGATCCCGGACTGGTCTGGTACTTCGCGCAAACCGAACACATGACCGCGCAGCAGTTTCACCAGATGATCAATCATCAGTCCGGACTGCTCGGCATTTCCGAAACGAGTTCGGATCTGCGCGATCTGCTCAAGAGGGAAAGCGGCGACATCCGGGCCGCCGAAGCGGTGGCGCTGTTTTGTTACCAGGTCAAGAAGTGGATAGGTGCCTTTGCCGCCGCCCTCGGCGGGCTGGACACACTCGTGTTTGCGGGCGGCATCGGCGAGAACTCGTCCGTGGTCCGCTCGCGCATCTGTGAAGGCCTGGGTTTCTTCGGCATTCAGCTCGACGAAATCCGCAACGCGGCCGGCGAGCCGGTCATCTCCGCCGATGCGAGCCGCGCCAAGGTGCGAGTCATCCGTACCGACGAAGACATTGTCATCGCCAAGGCGGTTTTCCGGATCCTCGGCGGAACTGAAACCACGCAACACACCCAAAGCCCATGAAGCAGCCACTCTCTCCACGCCGGTGGGCGTGCACGGCAGCTTCAGTCCTTTGGCCTTGAGTGCGGCGCATACCGGTTTTGCGCGCGCTACAGGCAGCTTCTGATTTACCGCTGCGCTGCCGTAGGCGTCGGTATGGCTCTCGGCGCGATGACATGCCTCTGTTCGGTCGGCAAGCAACTTGATCAGAGCTTCCCTGGTGCCCGGATGGACGTTATCGAACGCCCGTGTCACCATCTTCCTGTCGCATGATCGGGGCGACCTCCGTTTGGGGGCTGCCGGTTCGATCAAAGCCTCCGATGACCACCACCTTCTGCCGCCGCAGAAAGCGAGCTGAAATCGAACCCGTGAGCGCGACCCGCGCTCTGCGGGTCCTTTCCGCCTGCGCGGTTGTCTGGCTTGTGAGTTTCCCTGCGCTTGCGCAGCAACCTGCCGAAAGTCAACGTCCGGCATCGATCACAGTCACGCTGGACGACAATTACCCTCCCTACATTTTTCGTGACGCTTCCGGGGAACTCCAAGGGATAAGGAAAGACACCTGGGAATTGTGGAGCCGCAAAACCGGCATTCAGGTCCGGCTCGAGGCGAAGGACTGGGGTTTGGCCCTGGCCCAGATGACGGCCGGTGAGGCGGATGTGATCGATACCATCTTCAATACCGAGGCCCGCACCCGCGTTTACGATTTTTCCGAGCCCTATGCGACGATCGAGGTGCCGATCTACTTCGACAAGAGCATCAGCGGGATATCGGACGCAGAATCGCTTCGCGGCTTCACGGTCGGCGTCAAGGACGGCGACGCCTGCATCGACTGGTTGAATGGGCGCGGCGTGCGCAATTTCAGGAAGTTCCAGAGTTATGAGACGCTCATCAACGCCGCAGCCATCAGGGACGTACGGGTGTTCTGCATCGATGCCCCGCCCGCCAATTACTTCCTCTACAAACAAGGCCTGGAGTCTCAGTTCCGGTTCACGGCGCCTCTCTACATGGGCCAGTTCCACTGGGCGGTGAAGAAAGGCAATGCAGCCCTGTACCAGGTCGTCGCCGATGGCTTCGCGCAGATTTCCGACGAGGAGCGCAAAGCGATCGACGATCGTTGGATGGGACATGCGCTGGTCGAGCAACGCGTGGCAAAGTATGCCTTCGACGCCGTGCTCTTCGGCATCGGCATCGCTTTCCTCCTGATCCTCTGGAACTGGTCGTTGCGTCGCAGGGTCTCGGTGCGCACGGCCGAACTCACCTCCACACTCAATGAACTGAACGCCAGCAAGCGGCATTTCGAAGGCCTGGTTTCGACGACACCTGTCGGGGTTTTCGAGACCGATGCCAGGGGTGCCTGTGTTTTCGTAAATGATCGCTGGCTGGAGATATCGGGGATGACCAGGGAGGAAGCGTTGGGTGACGGCTGGACCAAGTCCCTGCACCCGGATTTCCGCCAGCAGGTGTATACGGAATGGATGGCGGCGCTAAGGCAGGTTCGCCCATTCCATCAGGAATATAGCCTGCGCCATGCGGACGGCAAGGAAAGATGGGTTCTCGCGCAGGGATCGGCGCTCAGGAACGAACAGGGAGAGGTAACCGGGTACATCGGCACGATAACCGACATCAGCGAGAGAAAGGCCGCCGAGTCGCGCATCGAGTTTCTTGCGCACCACGATGCGCTGACGGCGCTTCCGAACCGGGTGCTGGCCCGGGATCGTGTCGAGGTCGCAATGGCTTTCGCCGAGCGGTCAAAGCACAAGATGGCATTGCTGTTTCTCGATCTCGACAACTTCAAGACCGTCAACGATTCGCTCGGGCACACCATGGGGGATGCCCTGCTCAAGGCGGTGGCGTTGCGGCTGCGCAGTTGTGTGCGCGATACCGACACCATCAGCCGCCAGGGGGGAGACGAGTTTCTGATCGTGCTGCCCGAAGTTTCCGATTCCGACGCCATCGCCGCCATCACATCCAAGCTTCTGGAAAGCATGTCGCGGCCTTTCAATATCGAAGGGCATGAACTGGGGATCTCGGTCTCGGCCGGAATCGCCGTCTTTCCGGACGACGGGACGGATATCGACGCCTTGCTCAAGAAAGCCGATACCGCGATGTATCACGCCAAGGAGGCGGGACGAAGCACCTATCGGTTCTTCAGCGAGCAGATGAACGTCGATGCGGTCGAACACCTGCGGATCCAGGCGGACTTGCGGCGGGCGCTGGAGCAGGGTGAGTTCCACCTGCACTATCAGCCTCAGATCGATCTGGCGACCAACAGGACGGTTGGCGCGGAAGCGTTGATCCGCTGGAACCATCCCGAGCTGGGTCTGATCCCGCCTGCGAGGTTCATCCCGGTCGCGGAAGCCGGCGGAATGATCGTCGCGATCGGCGATTGGGTCCTGCGTGAAGCGTGCAGGCAGGCCGTGTCCTGGCACAATGCCGGGTTTCCCGAGCTGGTCGTGGCGGTCAACCTCTCCGCGATTCAGTTCAAGCGCAGTGACCTGCAGAAATCCGTGCTCTATGCGCTCGAGGAATCCGGCCTCGAGCCACGCTGTCTCGAACTGGAACTTACCGAGTCCATCATGATCGCGGACACGGAGATTGTTCTGGATACCGTAAAGCGGCTAAAAGCGCTCGGCGTCAAACTGTCGCTAGACGATTTCGGGACCGGCTATTCAAGCCTTTCCTATCTGAAGCGCTTCCCGCTGGACAAGCTGAAGATCGATCAAAGCTTTATCCGGGACATGGCCAGCGATGCCGACAATGCCGCGATCGTTCGCGCCATCATCCAGCTTGCCCGCACATTAAGCCTGCGTACCATCGCCGAGGGCGTCGAAGACGAAAGCACGGCCGATCACCTCCGCATCCATCACTGCGACGAAGCGCAAGGCTACTACTTCGCCCGTCCGATGCCGGCAAGCGAGTTCCTGGAGTACTTGACCGGCAAGTCCGGCCGACATGTGACGAGTGACGGGTGACAGGAAAAATCAGGACCGAGGTGCGAGGGCCGAACAACGGCCGTGACGAGTGACGGGTGGCTAGTGAAGGGTGAAGGAGCAGCAAAGGCCGTGATTGCCGTGATTGTCGTGAATGTCGTAAGAGCAATACTCCAACCCAGTATTCCTTTGCGCCCTCCATTTTTCCTTTGTGTCCTTTGCATTGAACGCGCATCGTCGGCCTCCGACCAACTTCTTAGTGACGTTATTGCGGGCGACGTACGATGGATGCAGGTTGCGATCCCAGTTATGATGAAGGGACCGCGCCGGGCCGATTGGACTACGCACCCGGCACAGACTTTTCAACAGAAAGGAACGAGCATGAACAAGCGGCTGTATTTCCTGCTGGCATTTCTTGCCGGCTGCGCCAGTACCGGGCTGGAAAACATTCCATTGATCTGGAAGCCGACCACCGGCATGTTCTCGATCGGATCGGCCGAACTGGCCGAGCTGCAGAACGCCAGGCTGCAGATCGATCCGGTCACCGACATACGCGAGAACGCTGCGCTTATCGGCCAGAACCACGAGGAGCAGACGCCGCGGCAGGTGACCACGCCCGACGACGTCTCGGCTTTCGTCACCAACCGCATGAAGGCGCTGATGTCCGCAGCCGGAATCAAAGTCGTGGACAGCGGCGGTACCGCCATTCTCAAGGCGGAGCTCAGGCAGTTCTTCGTTGACGAGACCAATATCTACGAGGCGGCAGTCATTCTGCGCGTCACACTCACCGACCCGAACGGCAACGTGCTGTGGTCGGGCCTGACCAGCGGCGCTGCCAGCCGATTCGGTCGCTCATACAAGGCGGAAAATTACTACGAGACCCTGAGCGATTCTTTGGTCGGGGCGGTCCATCAACTGATTCAGAACCGTGGCTTCCGAGAAACGCTGGCCGGGAGTTGAAGGGCCGGGCGAAATACCGGAGACGGCTGACAGGAAAAATCAGGGCCGAGGTACGAGGTGCGAGGTCCGAGTAGCTGGCCGAAGGCCAGCATCAAAAGCGCTCAACGCAAAGGACGCAAAGGAAAAAGAGAGAACACGAAGGAATACTGGGTAAAAATATTGTTCTTACGACTTTCACGACATTCACGACATTCACGGCATTCACGGCCTTTGCTTGGCCCTCGATCCTCGGCCCTGTTTTTTAGCCAAAGTTCATCGGCGCTGCCGTTTCCATCATCACGCGTTCGGGCACGCGCAGCGCTTCCGCACGGCTGCGCTCTTCTTCCGATCTCAACTGGGCTTCCATGTAGGATCCGAGGTATCGGCCACGCGCGACGATGGCGCGGTCGACATGCAGGCGTCGCGCTTCGAAACGCTCGATGCCGGCCAGGGAGTCGCGGCCGCCCAGTCTGATCGCCTCCACCAGCGCGAGCGCATCGCCGGCCCCCTTGGGTACGCCCATCGCCACATGCGGTCGGGCAGTGAATGCCGCGTCGCCGATGATGACCACACGCCCGAAGACCAGGCGCGGCAATTCCAGATCGACGATCGGTTGGATGAAATGAAGCGTAGCGCGACGGATGGCTTCCGCAAACTGTGGCGCCAACACCTGTTGTGCCTTCTCCACCATCTCTTGCCGCACCCGGGAACTGATCAACGCCGGTGGAATTCCGTTCGGGTGGTAACGGCCCGTATCGTCGGTCATCAGGGAACGCAGACCGTCTTCGGGCACCGGGTAATACCAGACGACGTTGAATTGCTTGCGGCCCGGCTCCACGCTGTGGTCCGGCCCCGGCCCCGGCACCGCGTAGCCGATGCCCTGCTGCCCCGGCGCGACGCAAACCGTGTAACGGTTGAACAATGCCGCGTGGGTTGGTGCAGATAGATCGCCTTCGTCTACCAGGCAACGCCAGGCAATGTAGCCGGCGTAGTACGGCTTTAACTGGGGCAGGAACTGGCTACGCACGGTGGAGCGCAACCCGTCGGCGGCGATGAGCAGATCGGCCTCGATGCGCTCGCCGCCGGCGAAGCACGCGGTCACCCTGGCGTCGTCCTGCTCGACGTATTCCAGCGTCATGCCCGCGTGAAAGCGCTCGTTCGGGAATACATCCTTCAGCGTATCGTACAAGCGTTTCCACGAGGTCATCACCTGCCGGAAGGGGCGTTCGGCGACGATCCTGCCCGCCTTGTCGAGCGCGATACGCGCCGGAAGCTCGACGCCGAGGGACTGCTCGGATACGTCTGCACCCGCTGCGCGAAATCCGTCGACGAGCCCGGGAAGGATGGTGATCCCTGCACCGCGGCCTTCGACATTGCCGGTCACGCGCTCGAAGACTTCGACGTCCCAGCCGAGCCGGTGAAACAGATTGCCCGCAATCAGACCGACCAGCGAGCCGCCTATGACGATGACTCGTCCGCGGTGGATCCCGGCGTCAGTTGGCATTTTTTTGCTTCCCCCATTTCAATCGGTGGTATCGGTGACCAGCCCCGATCGCTTTTCGGCCAGCTTGACTGCCGCCATGTAGTCTTCTTCGCCGTAACCCTCGCTGATCAGACCCTGCCAAAGCTCGCGCGTCAGCGACGTCAAGGGCATGGCCACGTCGTTGGCGCGGGCGGCGGCGAGCATCAAGTCGATATCCTTCAGAATCAGCCGCGGGGTCATCGTCGGCGAGAAGTCACGCGGCTTCAGCAGCGCAATCTTCGCCTTGAGCCAGGGTGAGGCGATGGTGCTGTGCGCGATGGTGTCGAGCATGAGGTTCCACTCGAGTCCGGTTTTGCGGCCCAGCGTCAACGCTTCCGCCATTGCCTGCGCGGTGCTGACGACCACCGCATTGACCACGAGCTTCATGTAGCGCGCCTGCTCCCCGCCGCCCAGATACACCTGCGCCTTGCTGAACGTCTCGACGATGGGCTTCACGGTGCGCCAGGCGGCCTCCGGTCCCGACACAAGCACGGTGATGTCGCCGCTCCGGGCAGACGCTGCATTGCCTGAAATGGGCATGCGCAGATAGGCCACGCCGTGTGCCGCGGCTTCGCGATCGATTTCAGCGGAAACCTCCGGCGACACCGTGCTGGTGTCTGCGAAGATCGCGCCCGGCCTCGCGTTGGCCAGCACGCCCTGCGGCCCGAGCGCAACTTCGCGTAACGCCGCGTCGTCCGGGACGGCAGCAAATATCACGTCCGCGGCGCGTGCACATTCCGCCGCGCTCAGGGTCTCGCGGGCCCCGAGGGCGACAAGCTTCCGCCGGCTCGCCGGGGTGCGCGAAAAAACACTTAACGGATACCCGGCCTTCAGGATGAAACCGGCCATCGGCACGCCCATGCGGCCGGCGCCGATCCAACCTACGCGTGGCAGTGATGCCATTGTCGCCCTCCCGTGTTCGTCCGCGGTCGCGCCTCCCGGTCACGACCCCAGGTAATAGCTTTTCACCAGTTCGCTACTCTGCAGCTCGAGCAGGTTCCTGCCTTCGAACGCGATCTCACCGTGAACGATGATGTAGCCCCGATCCGCAATGCGGCTCGCCTGGTGGAAATTCTGCTCGGCCATCAGCACGGTCAGGCCGAAGCATTGCTTGAGGACCGCGATCGTGTCGATCATCTGCTTCACCAGCGCCGGCGACAGGCCCACCGAAGGTTCGTCGACCAGGAGGAGTCTCGGCGCCGACATGATCGCGCGCGCGATCGCGAGCATCTGCTGCTGGCCTCCGCTCAGGCTCCCCGCCAACTGGGAGGCTCGTTCCTGCAGCACCGGGAAGGTCTCGTGGCAGAGCGCAAGATTATGCTCGATCCCGCCGCGCGCCCCGCGCCGGAATGCACCGAGCAGAAGATTTTCCCTGACACTGAGCTTGGGGAAAAGCCGGCGACCCTCCGGAACCATCGTCACGCCCAGCGCGACGATCTCATGAGGGCTTTTTCCGGTCAGCTCGACGCGTTCGCCATCCGTTTCCAGAACGATCGAGCCGCGGGAAGGCTTGAGCAGCCCCATGATGCATTTCATCAACGTGCTCTTGCCGTTGCCGTTGGTTCCGAGTAAGGCCACAGTCTCGCCCTGCCGCACCTCGAGCGACACACCGTGCAGCGCTCTCACGGCTCCGTATCCGGCCTCGAGACCATCGATCGCAAGTCTAAACACCGAGGTAGATCCTTTGCACGTCGGAGTCCTGCACGATATGATCCGGCGGCCCCTCAGCCATGACGCGTCCTGCATCCATGCACACCACGCGTTCGGAGAAACGCATGATCGCACGCATGATGTGCTCGATCATCATTATGGTGACGCCCTGCCGGCTCAGGCCGAGAATGATCTCGAGCATTTCATCGACTTCGACGGAGGACAGCCCGGCCATCACTTCGTCCAGGATCAACAGGCGCGGGCAGGCCGCCATCGCGCGCGCCAGCTCCAGCTTGCGCAGATCCACCTGAGTAAGGCTGCCGGTCGGCGCGTCGGCCCTGTCGGCCAGGCCCATCCGCGCCAGGATGGACCGCGCTTCGGCGGAAACATCCGCGCCGTGCAGCGATCGACGGTGCGCGACGTATTCCAGCGGCACCGCAATGTTCTCGGCCAGCGTCATGCTCGAAAACGGGCGCGGAACCTGGAAACTGCGCGCGATGCCGAGGCGCGTGCGTCGATAGGAGGCGAGCCGGGTAACGTCGATGCCGTCGAATCCGATCGATCCGCGGTCGCTGCGCAGCGATCCGCAGATGCAGTTAATGAGCGTAGTCTTGCCCGAGCCGTTGGGCCCGATGATGCCGAGCCGCTCCCCGGACCGCACGGTCAGACTCACTTCGGAGAGCGCGACAAAGCCGCCGAAACGCTTGGTGACTGCGTCGACTTCGAGCAGGGCCCCGGTCACCTGGCGCCTGCCTTCCCGGACAGCCTGCGCGCGAGTCCGAGGATTCCTTCGGGTGCCGCTACGACGAACGCGACCAGCAGCAGCCCGAGGACAAGCACGTTGAGTTCCGAGGACATTGTCACGGTAACGATCTGCTGCACGGAACCCAGCAATATTGCGCCGATCACCGGTCCGGCCCAGCTCGCGGTGCCGCCGATGATGGGCATGGCAAGCGCGGAAACCGCGTAATTGAGGCTGAATGCCGAAGTGGGCTCGATAAAGTTCATGTAGAGCGGAAACGGTGCGCCTGCAATGCCCATCAGCGCACCGGAAACGGTCGCGGCGAAGAGTTTCAGTTTCAGCGTGGGAACGCCGACCGATTCGGCCGCTTCTTCGTCATCGCGGATCGCGCGCAAACCGCGGCCTATCCACGAAGTCTCGATGTAGCGCGCCAGCGCGACGGCCAGCACGGCGAGCAGTGTCATGATCACGAACAGCAGCCGGGTGTAGGACGTGAAAAAGGCAGGCGCAGGCGGCTGCAGTACCGTGGCGCCCCGGGCGCCGCCGACGAAGCCCCAGTTGAGCACGATGGTCTCGCAGATCACGGCGATCGCGACGGTGGCAATCGAGAAGAAGATTCCGCGAAGGCGCAAGGTCATTGCGCCGATCGCGAAACCCATCAGGCCCGTCACCATCGCCGCGGCGACGAGTTGAACGGGCAGCGGCGCTGCGAAGGCCTTGATCAGCGCCACGGCGGTGTAGGCGCCCGCAGCGAAGAATGCGCCCGAGCCGAAGTTCACGTAACCGGCGTAACCGCCGAGGATATTCCAGGCGGTTGCCAGCACGATGAACTGCAGCACCACGTAGCCCGCGAAGAAAAAGTACTCGTTGCCGACGACCCGCGCCAGGAGCAGCGCCACGACAAGAATCGCGATTGCTCCGACAATGAAACTGGTCCAGCGCTTCACGGCGAGATGGGCAGGGCGTTCGACCATCAGCGTTGTCCGAACAGCCCGGCCGGCCGGACGGCCAGCACGAGCAGAAGGAGCCCAAAGGCCACCGCAGGCGCCCAGGACGCACCGAGCGAGGTGAGCACGATGCTCTCCGCGATGCCAAGGATGATGCCTGCGACGAGAGTGCCCGGCATGCTGCCCAAGCCGGCGAGCACAGCAATGCAAAATGTCCGGCCGATGTAAAGACGCCCCAGCCCGGGCTCGACAGGAGCGACGATGATCAGCAGGGCCCCGGCGAGCGCGCAGGTCCCGGTGGCGATGCCGAATGCCCATTGCTTGATGCGCACTGGATCGGCGCCCATCAGCGCCAGCGCGGTCTGGTCTTGTGCCACGGCCTTGATCGCGCGGCCGGTAAACGTGCCAGAAAGATACAGCGAGAGCCCGGTGATAAGCACCAGCGCCACGCCGAAGGCGACCAGCATCCGCATGGGTATGCGCACGTCGCCCAGCGCAACGCTTTTGCCTATGTAAGCGGCTTCCACCATGCGCTGGTCCACGCCGAAGCTCAGGATCAGCACCACCTCGACGATGAACGCGATGCCGAAAAAGAGGGCAAGCCCGCGCAGGCCTGCGTCGGTGCCGCGGCTTTCGAAGGCAGCGTGATAGAAGCGGTAGACGGCGAGGCCGACCAGGAAAAAGACCGGCGTGAGAAGGACTCCGGCAAGCAATGGATCCAGACCGAAGCTGCCGAGAAAATACGCGCCGTACGCGCCGAGAACCAGAAAGGCCGGGTGTGCGATCTGCGGCACGTCCAGAAGTCCGAAGGCAACCGAAAGGCCCACGCTCACTGCGGCATAGAAGCAGCCGAGCAGCACGCCGGCGATGATGGCCTCGCCAAGAAGCTCGAACGACATCGCTAATTCCTGTCTTGGGTGACGTTCGGCCGCGCTCGCCGCCGCCGTCTAATTGCGCGCCTGACTGAAGGGTTTCACTTCTCCGGTTTTGAAAGCGTCTGGGGCGACGATCACCTGTTTGCCGGCGCTGCGGAACTGCTCGAGGTTCTTGTCCGCGATCCCCCGAAACTGCACGTAGACGATGCGCGGGTTTGCCCATTCGCCGGTCGGACCGTAGCGAATGCTGCCGACGATCGTCTTGATCTCGTGCTCCCTGAGGTAGTTTGCCAGGACCTTGTGGTCCAGGCTCCCGGTCGCGGTCACCGCCTGCGCCAGGATCTGCCCGATCGCATAGTCGAACGGCGGCAGATAAAAGCCGAGCGGATCAACGTTCGCCTGTTTGGCCCGCGCCTGGTAGCGGGTCAGGAAGCCGCGAATCCCCGGGAAGTCCATCGTTTTCTCCGGTGTCCAGGTGTTGTAGTTCACCACGCCGTTCAGCATGGAACCCAGAGATTCCATGATGGAGGCGTATTGCAGGCCGACCATGCCGCCGCCGAACAGCACGACGTTGTCGCCGATACCGATCTCGTTCACCGAGCGGATGATCGCGGTGGAATCGGACGGATACGAGGCGACGAACACCGCATCGGGTTTCTTCGCACGCATGGCGCGGATCATGGAGGAAAATTCAACGGTGTTGGGCGGGTAATTCTGGTCGTACACCGGTTGCAGTCCATAGTCCTTCAGCCCTGCGCGGATGCCGCCGGCAAGGTTTTGCGCGAATTCGGCGTCGGCCGCGAGAATGGCGATGGTCTTCGCGCCGAGCTTGCGGCACAGGCCAAGGTAGGGGGCGGCCGAGTCCCTGGCCGAGGCCCAGGGCTGGTTGTTGAAGTACTTGTCGTGCCGGATCTGCGCATTGACGTCGAGCGCGAAGTTGCCGATCAGCAGCCGGTCGCGCTGCTTGACCAGCGGCATGATCGGGGCGGTCTGGTTGGTCGCGTAGGGAGCGACCAGGAGGTCGACCTTGTCCACGTCCAGAAGTTTGGTATAGATGCCCGGCGTCATCGACGGATTGCTTTGGTCGTCGTAGACAACCAGCTCCACCGGACGTCCGAGCAACCCGCCACCGGTGTTGACGTCGTCGCGCCAGATTTCCAGCGCGACCAATCCGGATTTTCCCGCGCCGCTCAACGGGCCGGTTTGTGAAATCGACAGGCCGATGCGGATCGGCTGCTTGCTCTGCGCGTACGCACTGGTCAGAACTGCACAGACCGACAGTGCGGCAGTGATCGCCCCAACAACCTCCAGGACCGCTCTGAACGGGAACTTCATTACCGTACTCCCCCTTGGTCGCTCCGCCACAGCCCGTTGTTTTGCGCTGCGCTCTTCTGAAAGTGCGCGAACCGGTGGACTATAACAGCTTGCCCGGAATCCGGGCGATGGGGTCATGCGGTGGGCCGGCATCACTGCAATTTTGCAGGCGCGGCACAGTTTCAGATTGTCAGGTAATCGCCCCGCCGGGAAACCGGTCGCGATTCTGACGCTCGAACATCCAGCCCGGATACTCGGGCGGCAGTTTGCTGACATTGTTCAGGGTTTGCAGCTCGGACTCGGACAGGCGCAAGTCGGTGGCACCGATGTTGTCGGCGAGCTGTTCGTTGGTCTTCGAGCCGATGATCACGCTCGCCACTCCCGGCTGGTGCAGCAGCCACGCCAGCGCAACGCGTGCGATCGGGACACCGTGCGCCTGGGCGATCGGCCGCATCGCGTCCACGCACCTGAACGCACGAGCCCGATCCACCGGCGGAAAGTCGAAGTTGGTGCGCCGCGCACCCTCCGGACCTTTCTCTCTCTCGCTGAATTTCCCAGACAGCAGCCCGCCGGCCAGCGGACTCCACACCAGGATGCCCAGGCCCTGATCCAGCGCCACCGGAACGATCTCGCGCTCAAGGTCGCGGCCGGCGAGCGAGTAGTAGGCCTGGATGCTTTCGAAGCGGTTCCAGCCGTGCCTTTCGGAGATCGCCACGCCTTTCATTATCTGCCACGCCGCGTGGTTGCTCAGCCCCAGATAACGCGCCTTGCCGGAACGCACCAGGTCTTCCAGTGCGCGCAGCGTTTCCTCCATTGGTGTCGCCAGGTCCTGGCCGTGGATCTGGTAGAGGTCGATGTGATCCAGTTGCAGCCGGCGCAGGCTCGCGTCCACCGCGTCCATGATGTGGGCGCGCGACAGGCCCACCTGGTTCGGGCCCGGGCCCATGCGGACCCGCACCTTGGTGGCGATGATCAGTTCTTCCCGCGGCAGCGCGAGCTTCTTCAACGCCTGGCCGAGCAGCACCTCCGCGTCTCCTTCCGAATACACGTCGGCCGTGTCGATGAAATTGACGCCGGCGTCGAACGCCGCCTTGACCTGCGCTTCCACTTCGGCGAGGCCGAGTTGCCCGATGGGCTGCCATCGTCCCTTGCCGCCGTAGGTCATGGTGCCGAGGCAGATCTCCGAGACCACCAGGCCGGAACGGCCGAGAAGACGATAGTGCATGAAGAACCTCCACGAAAAAGTGACGAACGTGAAAATGCCCGGCCTTGTCGGGCATTTCAGTGCAGGCTGGCGCGCGGACTCGTTACCGATGAAATCGGCCGTTTGCGGGGCGGCTGTGACACGTTAGCCATAGGCCCGCTTGCGGGAGCAGCCGCATAACGCCCCGATCAACACTGTGCAATACAGCCTTGTGCGCCCC